>CALCSH010000275.1 GCA_937893815.1 uncultured Anaerolineae bacterium
CATATATTCCGGCGGGAACACCTGCACGGTAGTTTTTTCAGTGGAGTCAATAAAGAATTAACGCTCACGCAAAGATGCCAAGGCGCAGAGCTTTTTTTTAGCGCCTTTACAACTTGGCGTGAAATTTTGGAAGGGATGATGAACAAAACGATTCTGGTCGTTGATGATAAAGCCAACGTGCGCACGCTGCTGCGCGAATATCTCAGCGAAGAGGGGTTTCATATTGTCACGGCTGAAAACGGGCAGGAAGCGCTCTTCGTCGCCCGTCACGAGAAACCCGATCTGGTTATCCTCGATATCATGATGCCGGAGATGGGCGGCTACGATTTTTTGCGCACCTACCGCAAGGAATCCCAAACACCAGTGATTTTACTAACCGCCCGCCTGGATGAGACCGACAAAGTACTCGGTCTGGAGTTGGGCGCTGACGATTATGTCACCAAGCCCTTTGGAATGCGGGAGATCGTGGCTCGCATCCGGGCGGTATTGCGCCGCACCGAGCAAGCCGCACCCCCCGTGGAAATTCTGCGCAGCGGGAGCATCACGCTCGATAAAGGCGCCCACACTGTCCAGGTAAATGGCAGCTACGTTGACCTAACTCCCTCTGAGTTTGACCTGCTGGTGATTTTGATGCAGGCCTCCGGGCGGGCGCTCACGCGCATGGACCTGCTCGAAAAGCTGCAAGGTACAGCCTTCGAGGGCGTAGAACGCACCATCGACGTGCATATCCGCAACCTGCGCACCAAAGTCGAGGCCGATCCTGCCAACCCGTTCCACATCGAGACAGTGTTCGGGGTTGGGTATCGCTTTCGCTCAGTATCCAGTAACCAGTAAGTAGTGGTCAACCACCAGTAAACTAAATACTGGCTACTGCTCACTGGTTTACTGTTATCGAACCTATGCGTTCACTTGCTTTCAAATTCCTCTTGGCACTTATCACCGTCAGCCTGACCGTTGCACTGTTGGGCGCAGCGATGATTCATTACACCACGCAGCGCGAATTTGCTGATTTGGCGCTAAATAATGCTCAGCGCACGTTCATAAACCGCGCCCTGACCTATTATCAGCTCAACGGCTCATGGCAGGGGTTTAATCGAGCGCTGTTCCAGCAGTTAGCGCCACAGCAACAACTTCAAAACCCACAAGGGCAGCCGCCGCAGAACCTGCCTCAAAATCCGCAAAACCCGGCCTATATCTTCATCCTGGCCGATGCCGATGGAAGGGTAGTTGTGCAGGTACGACCGTACCGCATCGGCGAGATGCTCCCCGACGAACTGCTAGCTGAAGGAATTCCCATTTTCCTGGAAACTCAATTGGTCGGAACAGTGATCACTAGCGGGGAGGCGCCAACACTGGCACCGCGCGAACAACAATATCTCGAAAGCGCTAACCTGTCGTTGTTTTATGCTTCACTGGGCGCGCTGGCTGTGGCTGTGTTTATGAGTTTACTGCTAACCGGCAGTCTGACGCGTCCGCTACGCGAACTAACCAAAGCCATGCGCGTTACCGCTCGCGGCGAATTCGGGCATCAGGCCGAAGTGCGTTCGAAAGACGAGATCGGCCAACTGGCAAATGACTTTAACAAGATGAGCGCCGAACTGGCCCATCTCAACGAGCAACGCAAGCAAATGACCGCCGATATCGCCCACGATCTGCGCAGCCCGCTTACTGTAATTTCCGGTTATGTTGAATCGATGCACGATGGCGTCCTCAAACCCACTCCCGAGCGGCTAAAAGCCATTCTCGACGAAGTGCGCCATCTGGAGCGGCTGGTGGAAGACTTGCGCACACTCTCGCTGGCCGATGCCGGAGAAATTTCACTCAATCTGGCTCCGGTGGCACCCATCGGATTACTGGAGCAAATTCGAGCCGCTTATCAGCACGCTGCCGAGCGCGCCGGGGTAACACTCAGCACCCAGGCCGATGTCGATCTACCACGCATCCAGGCCGACCCCGATCGCATGATGCAAGTTTTGGGAAATCTGGTCAGCAATGCCATTCGGCACACGCCGCGGGGGGGCAGTATTCAGTGTTCAGTAGCCAGCAACGAGTCGGGCGCTGGTCGTCCGCCGTCGGTTGTCTTCGCCATCCGCGATACCGGCAGCGGAATCCCCGCTGCGGACCTGCCGCGTATCTTCGACCGTTTTTACCGGGTGGATGATTCGCGGCACGACGAAAGGGGTGAATCCGGATTGGGGCTGGCGATTGCGAAATCGATTGTCGAGATGCACGGCGGCACGATCAGCGTGGAGAGTCAACCCGGGAGCGGCACAACCTTCAGGATTAATCTGCCACTATGACCGCACTAGAAAAATTGCTTGATCAAGCTCTGGAGGCACGCGCATCCCTGATGGATGCCGATCACGCTACCGCCTGGCGGGCGTTCAACGGATTCTACGAGGGGGAGCCAAATCTGGTCGCCGATATCTACGCCCGCACGCTGATCCTGTTCCATTATGGCGAATCCGGGGATCTGTTAAAAACGGCACAAGCCTTTTTTCTAAAAACGCTTCCCTGGCTGGATTGTGCCATCCACAAAACACGCTCCGGCGCTGGCACAACTCAACGTAGTGGGTTGCTTGCCTTTGGAGAGACACCCGCCGATAGTATCGTAGAACATGGCGTGACCTATGCCCTGAACTTGCAAATGCAGCAGGATGCCAGCTTTTATCTTGATACGCGCGGCCTGCGAAAATGGCTACTGGACAAAGCCGCTGGTTGGAATCTGCTCAACACATTCGCCTATACCGGCAGCCTGGGGGTGGCCGCTCTGGCCGGGGGTGCGGCGCAGGTGATGCAAAGCGACCGCAGCCGCAAGTTTCTGGAACTGGCGCGGCGTTCGGCAATGCTCAACCGCCTCGATTTGGGCAAAATGAAACTGCAAGCCGGGGACTTCTTTAGCGTGATCGCCGGGTTAAAGCAGCGCAAGCAGCTTTTTGACTGTGTGATTCTCGACCCGCCTTTCTTCTCCAGCACAACCAAGGGCACCGTTGATTTGGTGAACGAGAGTACACGCCTGATCAACAAGGTGCGCCCGCTGGTACGCGATGATGGTTATATCGTGGCGATCAACAACGCCTTATTCCTGAGCGGCACGGAATATATACGCTCGCTGGATGCACTATGCACCGATGGCTATCTCGCCGTTGAAACAATCATTCCCATTCCGCTCGACATTACCGGTCACCCACAGACCATCATCGATGCGCCGCCCGTGGACCCTGTGCCCTTCAACCATGCCACTAAAATTGCAGTACTACGAGTGCGGCGAAAAAACTAAAATTATTCGCAGCTGTATAGGCTAACGCCCTTGCAGAGATAAATCCGAGGCTCTTTGAGACTTTGCGTGGAGGTTCCCAGATTTGGGGGTGTGGCGGGTGT
>CALCSH010000276.1 GCA_937893815.1 uncultured Anaerolineae bacterium
CAGTGCTGGTAGAAATGCGCCAGGGACTATCCACGCTGACAACGCCCAATTCCATCGAAAGTTTCCGCTCCCAATTCACCGAACCGGCCATGGCGGAAATTGCCTTACCCAGTATTGAAATCTTCGAAAATTTCGCCGAAGTGGTTGGCATCCCCGGTATTGATATTAGCATCCGCCACCAGGGCTATCTCTTCGTCACCGACGACCCGCAAATGATCCCCGATGTCGAGGCGGCGGTACAAACGCATCATCAGTTGGGCGTCACCGATTCCGAATATCTCACCGGTGATGAAGTACGCCAGCGCTTCCCGTATGTCAGCGAGAATGCCGTAGCAGCCACATTCCGACAAAAAGATGGCTGGCTCTCATCGCATGAAGCCACACAGGGTTTTGCCCGCGGCAGTCGGGCGCTTTTTTTGGTCAGCACCAAAGCGATAGGAATTACGCGCGATGCCCAGGGTATCAGCGGTGTGGAAACCAATTGCGGCACAATTGCCACGCGCGTGGTCGTCAACGCCGCCGGACCGTTTGCCGGCCTGGTCGGTCAGATGCTCGGGCTGGAACTCCCCGTTCGGCCGGTACGCCGTCAGAAGGCCTATATCAAACCCCGGGTGGAGATTCCGCCCAACGCTCCGCTCTCAATCGATCTTTCGCGCGATTCCTATTGGCGGCCCGAAACCGGCGGTGCTCTGATCGGCTGGGTGGATCCCGATGAACCGGTCAGCGTCCCCTCTGAAAATATTTCCACAGATCGCTACTTCGCCGCCCAAAATATCGAACACCTGTTGCCTTTATTCCCCTTCTGGGCAGGGATTGCCGAATCGCTCAAAGCCAGCGATGTGATCGTCAGCGCCGGGCAGTATGTCTACACCCCCGACGATCACCCGCTGATCGGCCCGCTTCCCGAAGTGCCCGGTTTCTATCTGAATTGCGGTTATTGGGCCGGTGTGATGTTGGCTCCCGGTGCCGGAAAACGCATCGCCGATCTGGTCACCGGGCATATGCAGCCATCGGAAAATTCACTACGCCCCACGCGCTTTGCGGAGGGCATTCACCTTGAGGGCAGTAGTTTCCTGCGCGGGCATTAGCCCACCCAGACCCACAGGAATAAAAAACTAATGGGTCTTCCAATGGAGAACTAAATGTTAAACAATTGGATCGAACACCTTTCCCCATCCGATCTCCAGGCCATCCACGATACCAGTATAAAATTACTGGAAACGGTTGGCATCCATTTTCCCGAAGACAATGCCGTGCGCATTTTTCAAGATCACGGATTCAAAATCTCAGGGCAAACGGTGTTCCTGACCGAAGCACAGGTTATGCGCGCATTGAAGCAAGCGCCATCGCAGTTTACCGTGTTTGGACGAAATCCCCAAAAATCCGTCACGATTGGCGGCGGAACGCCCGTTTTCGCGCCAGGGTACGGTGCTCCTTTCTTGGTGGATTCGGAAAGCGGAAAGCGGGTACCAACTTTGGAAGATTATCACAACCTGGTCAAATTAGCGCACATGCTTCCCAACCAGGATTTAAGCGGGCACCTGATGGTCGAGCCGCAAGACATCCCCAGTGAGAGCGCCCATATCGAGATGCTCTATGCCAATATGCTGCACTCCGATAAACCCTTCATCGGCAGTTCGGAGGGCGCAGCGGGCGCGCAGCACACCTTCGAGATGAGCGAGATTCTCCTTGGCGGGGTGTCAGATCAATATGTCACCTTTGGGCTAATCAACCCGCTAAGCCCCATGGCCTATGGAACCGACATGATCGAGGCCATCATCGCCTACGCCCGCGCTCGTCAACCGCTAATCTTCGCCACGCTGATAATGGCGGGATCCACCGGACCGATTACCCTGGCGGGCGTGATTGCCCAACAAAACGCAGAACTTTTGGCCGGTATTGTGTTGGCCCAACTCATCAGCCCCGGGCTTCCGGTGCTGTACGGCTCCACATCCACCAATATCGATATGCGCACTGGCGGATTGGCCATCGGTAGCCCGGAACTCGCACTATGTATCAGCGCCCATACCCAACTGGCGCGCTTCTACGGATTGCCGGCCCGCGGCGGCGGCGCACTGACTGATTCCAGCACTACTGACGCTCAATCCGGGTATGAATCGATGTTCAGCCTGATGACCACTGTCTTCAGTGGCATGGATTTCATCCTACATTCGGGCGGCATCATCAGCTCGTATCTGGCCTTCTCCTACGAAAAATTCGTCATGGATGATGAGATGGTGGGTATGCTGCGACACTTTATGAAAGGCATCGCGGTAACACCGGATACATTGGCTGCTGAAGTCATCGCCCACGTCGGTCCCGGCGGGCATTTCCTCGGTGAAGATCATACCCTCAATCGCTGCCGCAGCGAATTCTGGCAGCCCGTACTCGCCGATCGCTCCGGCCTGGAAGCCTGGTGGGATGGCGACCAACGCGACACCACCACCCGCGCCCGCCAACGCTGGCAAGATTTAGTCGCCCGGCATCAAGACCCAGAAATTGATAAAATTACAGCACGCCAGCTAAAGAGCTATGTAGCAGAGAATACCCAATAGCCAGAACCAATAAAGTATCACCACACGGACACGAAAACTCAAAAAGTGGCATCTATTTCTTTGCATTTCTTGGTGACGTTGTGCCTTTGTGGTGAATCTTTTTTGACCATGACACAACAAATGATTCTGGAAAGTATTGAAATCAACGGCCAATCCGTTCTGGTCCCGGCAGGTCAGAGTGTGGCCGCGGCGCTGTTCGCTGCCGGGATCAGCATTTTCCGTCACACGCACGAAGAGAATGCGCCGCGCAGCATCTTCTGCGGCATGGGCACTTGTTTCGATTGTCTGGTCACGATTGATGGAATCCCCAATCAACGCGCCTGTATGACGCTCGTCCACTCCGGCATGAAAATTCGCACAACAGCAAATGAAAACGACTGAACTGGCAGTGATCGGAGCAGGGCCTGGGGGACTGGCAGCGGCCATTACTGCCGCCAGCGCTGGCGTGCGCGTCACCCTGATCGATGAATACCCGCACCCCGGCGGTCAATATTTGCGGGGTGCGGCACAAACGTCTACGCCACCCGTATCCCGCACAGAGCAGCGTAGCCGCCAATTACTACACCAACTCCCCCATCCAAATATCGAAGTTCTGACGGGTACGCTGGTCTGGGGCATCGAAGATCACACCCTGGCACTTTACAACGCGGATGGGGTCAGGTTTCTTCGAGCCGAGCGGATCATTATTGCCGCAGGCGGGCGCGAGCGCGTGTTGCCCTTCCCCGGCTGGACCCTTCCCGGTGTGATGACTCTTGGTGCGGCACAAATACTGGCCAAAGAACATGGTCTCCTCCCCGGCAAGCGTATTTTACTCGCCGGTTCGGGGCCGTTGCTGCTGGCTGCTGCCAAATCGCTACTCGCTCAAAACGCCCAAATTATAGCGATTCTCGAAGCTACACACCCGATTGCATGGCTAGCACACGCCTCCGCTATCTGGGGCAATTTCGACCGTTTGCGCGAGGGCGGGGTTTATGCTAACGTCATCCGTCAACATCACATTCCCTACCGCATCGGGCAGACCATCATCCAGGCAGCGGGAGAAGAATATCTCGAAAGCGTCACCGCCGCCCATCTCGACCGCAGGGGAAACCCCATCCCAGGCAGCGAAGAAGAAATCGTTGCCGATACGCTTTGCCTGGGCTTTAGCCTGATCCCTAACACGGAATTAACACAATTGGCCGAATGTCAGCACGAATATAACCCAGCCCGCGGCGGCTGGGTGCCCACGCGTGATCAACACCTGCAAACCAGCCAGCCCGATCTGTATGTTGTAGGCGAAGCCGCCGGGATTGGCGGTGCCAGTATGGCCTTGCTTGAAGGCCAAATCGCGGCGCTGGCAATCACACAGCGATTCAATCATATCCCGACCCTGCAACGTCAACTACGCCCCCTGCGGCGCTTTGGAGCCATGCTCAACATGCTCTTCTCCCCTCTCCCAGCCCTTGACGCCCTCGCCGACGACGAAACCATCCTCTGCCGCTGTCAGGAAGTGCGCGCTGGAGAAATTCGGCAAGCCATTCGAGATGGCAGCCACACGCTCAGCAGTCTGAAAAATCACACCCATACCGGGCAGGGCCAATGCCAGGGGCGCACCTGCGGCCCGCTGCTCACCCGCCTGATCGCCAGTGAAACCGACAACCTGCCTGAAAACGCCGGGCAATTTCGCCCGCGCCCGCCGCTCAAACCCATCCCGCTCAGCGCGCTGGCCCAGGAGCATCACCCATGAATACTACGGCTGATGCCATTATCATCGGCGGCGGAATCATCGGGGCTTCGTGCGCTTATCATCTCAGCCAACGCGGCTTGAGCGTGCACATCATCGAGCGCGATTTCCCAGCCAGCGGCACCTCGCGCGCCTGCGATGGCTTGATTCTTCAATGGGACAAATTACCCGGAACCGAGTTGGCGCTGGGGTTAGCCAGTCAGCAACTTTGGCAAGAACTCGGGTCTCAATTTGGCGCAGAAATTGGTTTCGAGCAAGCCGGGACGATTTTTATCGCCGAGCAGGCCGATCAATTGGATGCGGGGAGTTTGAAGGCCTACGCTCTGAGAGACGCCGGGCAACACGCCGAAGTGCTCACCCCCAGGGAACTACGGGAACTGGAGCCGGAGCTGGCGCCTGATCTCGCGGGTGGAGTCCTCTTCCCGGATGATTTGCAGGTTGATCCGCGGCGGGCAACCCTGGCGATGCTGGCCGCGGCCCAACGCCGCGGAGCGCAGATCCACAGCGAGGAACCGGTGCTGGATTTGCAGCGCGCACCCGATGGCGACCAAGCCATCACCGGGGTGATCACCCCAGGAGGGAGCATCGCTGCGCCCCATGTAATTTGCGCCGCGGGAGTCTGGAGTGCAGAAATCGCTCAATTGGCCGGATTGAATATTCCCATCCAGCCGCGCAAAGGCCATATCCTGGTCAGCGATATCCGACCGAAGAAAATTCATCACCCGCTGCTGGAAGGCGGCTATGCCACCACGGTGCAGTCAGCGGCGGAAGATGTTCAGGTAGCACTGGTGGCCGAAATGACGGCTTCGGGCAGCTTGTTGCTGGGCAGCAGTCGCGAATTCGCCGGGTTCGACCGCCGGGTGTCATTGGCCGTGATCCAGGCGATTGCACAGCGCGCCGTACGTTTTTTGCCTGGTCTGAAGCATAGCTCGGTTATCCGTAGCTATGTCGGTTTGCGCCCCTGGTCGCCTGATCATTTACCACTGATTGGCCCAACGAGTGGCGCACTGGGGTTTTATCTGGCCAGCGGGCACGAAGGCGCGGGTATTGGCCTGGCCCCAATCACCGGCAAACTCATCGCCGATTGGATAACCGGCGCTGCGTTGCCCGACTATGCTCACACCCTGTTGCCTGACCGTTTCGAAAGTCTTTTGGAAGATACGACAAATGTCCTCGTATAAGATTACAAAATGCGAAATATCGTTTAAGGCACTAGTAATACTAATATATTTGTAATATACTAGATATACCTTTATATCTTCCCACACATCGCAAAGGCACAACGTTAGCAAAACAATCACAGCTTTTTTCTACCCGTCAACCTTCGACGGGGGATGAAGATCATAAGAATCTATTTCCAAACGAGGTGATGAAATGAGAAAAAATTTAACTACTGTAGTTTCTTCTTCGAAAGTCACGGTTGAAATCAATCGTGAGAAAGCTACCGTCATCATCGGTGAGCGCATTAACCCCACTGGACGCAAGAAAATGCTCAAAGCCTTGCAGGCCGGGGATTTCGAAATGGTGCGTCAGGATGCATTGGCCCAGGTTGCTGCCGGAGCGAAAATTCTCGATGTGAATGCAGGCGTACCCGGCGCAGACGAAGAAGTGCTGCTTAAGCAGGTACTCCAAACCGTCATGGATACTGTTGACGTGCCGCTGTGCATTGACACTGCCGATCCGCTGGCGCTGGAAGCCGCACTGAAGACGTATCAAGGCAAGGCGTTGATTAATTCGGTCAACGGCGAAGAACGCTCCATGGAAGCGATTTTGCCGCTGGTCAAAGAATATGGCGCAGCCGTGATCGGCCTGTGCATGGACGATGATGGCATCCCCGCCACGGACGATGATCGTTTGCGTGTGGCTGGCAAGATAATTGAACGGGCGGGCAAATTGGGAATTGGCCCTGAAAATATTGTAATTGATCCTTTGGCGCTGACCATGGGCGCCGATCATACCGCCGGTTTTGTGGCGATGCAAACCATCGAGAAAATTGTGGCTGAATTTGGCGTCAATATCACCATGGGGGCCAGCAATATTTCGTTTGGTATGCCGGACCGCAAGTTCATCAATTCTACATTTATTGCAATGTCAATTCATGCTGGGCTGACCTGCCCGATCACCAATCCACTGGAAGAAGCCGTTGCCATTGCTGTTCTGGCAGCTGATATTTCGATGGGTCGTGATGAATATGGCATGGCCTGGATTAAAGCCTACCGCGAGCGCCAAAAAGCACAAGCCGAAAGCTAGTCACTAAATCACAGAGTGGGAGTGTGTGTTATGAAACCAACGGATGCCGAGCGAGCGTATTCGCAAATCAAAAAGCAGATTGTGACGACTCTGATGACTCCCGGTTCCGTCATCAGCGAAGCTCAGTTGATGGATGACCTGGACTTAGGCAGAACTCCAATCCGTGAGGCCATCAAACAACTTCAAGCTGAGAATCTGGTAACCGTTACACCACGGCGGGGCATGTTTGTTGCCGATATAACCGTAACGGACTTATCGCAGATTTTTGA
This sequence comes from uncultured Anaerolineae bacterium, assembly GCA_937893815.1. Taxonomy (GTDB): domain Bacteria; phylum Chloroflexota; class Anaerolineae; order Anaerolineales; family UBA11858; genus NIOZ-UU35. Next base: position 6,798 of record CALCSH010000276.1, read on the forward strand.
AGTGCGCGTTGTGATCGAAGCGCTCGCTGCACGATTGGCAACCGATCGAATAACACCCGACCAATTTATCGAACTACGACGTTTTGCGCAGGAATACCAACTCGCCAGCCTGGATGATAAAGCCGTGCTGATTCAGTTAGATGAGGCTTTTCACGGATTGCTGGGAAAAGCTGCCCACAACAAATTTCTAGAAAAAGATCTGAGGCATTACTACAATCTCTCTTTACGAATATGGTATCTGGCGATTAACTTCGCCCAACCCCAAGATATTGATGTGGTAGCCCATATTGAAATTCTGAAAGCGATTGAAGCCGGCGATGCCGATCGCGCCGCTCTGCGTATGGAAAAACATATACGCGAATTCCATCAAACGATCAAACAATACCTCTAGTTTAGTAACCATATCTCAACCCAGATGTGGCAAATTTTATCCAAACGTATTTGGAGGAAGATAAAATCATGAGTGAAATCCTATCTGAACTCTCAACCGCCGTCATTGAAGGCAACT
>CALCSH010000277.1 GCA_937893815.1 uncultured Anaerolineae bacterium
ACCGAGCAGAAGAATATTGACAATAAAAAAGATCACCATCAACGACAGTTCTGGTGGGCTATACAAGCGCTTTCCATCAAATAGAGAATTTGTCACCGGCGAAAGGATATAAAAGACGCCCCGTAAAATTACATACCAGCGAAACACTTGCAGCAATCCCGGTTCAAGGTGGCTCTTATTCATGGTTTCCATCATAGCATAAAACCATCACGGGCAGCTATATATCCGAGTCACACACGAATATGACCGCGGTCATACGTTTGAAAGCGGCCCATTGACTGCACTCACTATCACGAAAAATATGGCTTTGGTATCGTTGGGGGGAAAACCAAAACAACAGACCTATCAACGAGCAACGCTAAAAAAAAATGGCTCTTTGAGACTTTGCGTGGAGGTTCCCAGATTTGGGGGTGTGGCGGGTGTGAAACACCCGCCACACCCCCAAATCTGGGCTTTACCTTGCGAAATCTCAGAGACCCAAAAGAATTGGGTGCCATGCGTAGTATCTTGGAAGCGATTGGCACGAGGAACAAAACATGAAACGATTGCAAGCCTTTCTCAGAGAAAAAAAGCTGTGGAATAAGAAGGTTCTCTGGATAACGATTGTCGTAGTCGCTGCGCTGGGGGCGGGCGGATACTATTTGGTGAGCGCGGGAGCTGCCACCAATGCTGTAGCGAACGAAGCGGCATTACAAACCGCGGTAGCACGCCGTGGCGATTTGCTGATCTATGCCAGCGCCTCCGGTGCCGTGGTGGCATCTGCTGAAGTTAGCTTGGGCTTCGAAGAGTATGGCACACTCAGTGAATTGCTGTTTGATCTGGGTGATGTCGTTTCTGCCGGTGATGTGCTAGCGATGCTCGAAACCGAAGATACACCCGAGTCCATTGCGGCGGAAGTTGCCCAGGCTCAATTGGATGTACTGGAAGCCCAAAAGGTACTCGACGACCTGTATAAAAATGCCGATAAAGATGCCGCCACAGCTCTGATTGCCGTTGAAGATGGGCAAATTGCCCTCGATGATTTGCTCAACTCCGATACACAACAGGCCGAAGCCTGGCAAGCGTTGATGGCTGCAAAGGAAACTGTGAATGATGCGGAATCGGCCTATTACAATACGCGTTCAACTGCGGGCCAGGCCGATATTGATGCCGCTTGGGCGCAGGTTGTTCTCTCTCAAGATGCATTGGAACGCGCCCAGCAAAATTATGTCCCTTATGCCAGTAAAGCGGATAGCGACCTGACCAAAGCCAATTTTCAGGCGCAGCTTTCTGCGGCCCAGCAAAACTATGATGAAGCTGTGCGTAACTATAACGCCATGACCAGCACTGGCAGCGAGACCGATCAATCCATTGCGGATGCTGAACTGGCGACCGCCAAAGCACAATTAGCCGACGCTCAACGCGCCTGGGAACGCGCCAAAGAAGGCCCATCGGCGGGCGAAATTGCGCTGGCGGAAGCTGAACTGGCGTTGGCACAGGCCGAATGGGAGCGGCTTAAGAATGGGGCTGATCCCGAAGATGTGGCGCTATCCGAAGCTGAGTTGGCAAATGCGCGCGCCAACCTGGCCCTGGCACTCGAAAAACAAGCTGTGGTCAAGTTAGTCTCTCCTATGGCTGGCACCATCGTAGAAATCTCCGCTGAGGTGGGCGAAACACTGACCGCCGATACGAAGTTCATCACCGTTGCCGATTTGAATCAGCCAAGACTGGAAGTCTATCTCGATGAAACAGATATAGAAAACGTGGCTGTGGGTTATGAAGTTGAAGTGGTTTTCGATGCTTTTCCTGATGATATTTTTACCGGGAAAGTTATTGAAGTCGATCCCAGTTTGTATGAATCGGGTAATGTCACCACGATTAAGACGCTAGTTGAACTGAATGCCGATTCCTTCTCAAAGCCGCGGGAACTGCCCATCGGGCTAAATGCCTCTGTGGATGTGATTGGCGGGCGCGCCCAAAATGCTGTACTGGTTCCGGTAGAAGCCCTGCGTGAACTTGGCCCCGATGAATATGCCGTCTTTGTCGTCGGTGACGATGGCGAACCCAAGCTGCGTATGGTCGAAGTTGGCATCATGGATTACACCTTTGCTGAAATCATCTCTGGCCTGGAAGCAGGAGAGATCGTGACGACCGGGATTGTGGCAACGGAGTAAGGTGAGTAGGGATTAGGAAGCAACTTCAAAAACATCCCTGATACCCGATACTTGATCCCTGATCCCTGATCCCTGACGTAAAAGGAACATTATTATGACCAGTTCACAACCCATCATCCAAACCACCAACATCACCAAAGTGTATGGCATGGGCGATGCCCAGGTACGCGCGTTGGATGGCGTTGATCTTGAAATTGGCGAAAATGAATTTGTCGCCATAATGGGGCCATCGGGTTCAGGCAAAAGCACGGTTATGAATATTCTCGGCTGCCTCGACCGCCCTACCTCGGGCCAGTATTTTCTCGCCGGGGAAGATGTCAGTCAATTCGACAAAACCCAACTCGCCATCATCCGCAACGAGCGCATCGGCTTCGTCTTTCAGAGTTTCAACCTGTTGGCGCGTACCACCGCCCTCGAAAATGTACTTCTGCCCACACTTTATAATCGCGGCGAAGAAAAAGAAGAATCTGAATACCAGCAAAAAGGTATTGCCGTGCTGGAATCGGTGGGCCTGGGCGATCGTCTTCACCACCAACCCCATGAGATGTCTGGCGGGCAAATTCAACGTGTGGCCATCGCCCGCGCCCTGATCAACGATCCGGTCATTATTTTGGCCGATGAACCCACCGGCAACCTGGATAGCAAATCGGGCGCAGAAATTATGGATGTGCTCACTGCCTTGCACGCCCAGGGCAGCACGATCGTGATGGTAACGCATGAAGATGAAATTGCCGAATACGCCCAGCGCGTGATTCGCTTTCGTGATGGCGTGATTGAGACCGATAAGATGAATGGGAATAAAGGCAATTAGGGATCAGGTAATCAGGCGCGTAGGAAACATCCCCTAATCACCCAATTCCTAATTGCCGAATTACCGAACAAAGAAACCATGAAACCAAAAAAAGTTATCACCATCGCCTGGAAGGGCCTTGTAAAAAATAAACTTCGCTCCTTGCTGACGATGCTGGGCGTGATCATCGGTGTGGCAGCGGTCATCATTATGATCGCCATCAGCGCCGGGGCAGAAGCCACCATTGAAGAAGAAATCATCAGCCTGGGTTCCAACCTGATTTTCGTGCAGGCCAACTTCACCCGCGGCGGCCCTGGTTCCGAACCCAGCAGCGGCGGACTCGTTTACGACGACGCCTTTGCCATTGCCGATGAAGTCAACGGCGTTGCTGGTGTGGTTGTAGAGCAATCCAGCAGCGAAACCGTCAAGGCCGGTAGTATCAGTATCGATGGCGTTTCGGTACTCGGTTCCACCGAAGATCTGCCCTCGGTGCGCGATATCGAGATTGCCCAGGGGCGATATTTCACTCAGGATGAAATTGACCGCAAGCATAAAGTCATCGTCCTGGGGGCCAGCCTGGCTGAAGAACTCTTCGGCGATAACCCACCCGTAGGGCAAACGGTCACCGTGGGCACCACGAAATTCGCGGTGATTGGGGTCTTTGCCGAAAAAGGACTGGTCGGCGATGTCGATTATGATGCCCGCATCTACATGCCGATTACGGTCGTCTTCCAAAAATTCACTCCCTCGCAGTTCGCCCGTATGATCGGCGACCGCGTGCGCCTGATTTATGTTGAAGTCGCCGAAGATGCCGAACAGAATGACGTAATTTTGCAAATTGAACTTTTGCTTGCCAAACGCCACGATGTCAGCCTGGATGAACCCGACTTTTCCATCACGACCCAGCAAGACATCATCACCACCCAGGAAGCTACCACCGAAGCCTTCCGCAACTTGCTGGCCTGGGTCGCCGCCGTTTCGCTGATCGTGGGCGGTATCGGTATCATGAATATCATGATGGTCAGCGTGACAGAACGCACCCGCGAGATCGGTATCCGCCAATCGATCGGAGCCAGCCCCAATGATATCCGTATGCAGTTCCTCACCGAGGCGCTGCTGCTCAGCTTGGTCGGTGGCCTGATCGGCATCTTTGTCGGTGTCGGCGGCTCCTGGCTTTTCAATATCACCGGTGGCATGCGTACCGTCATCGTCCCAAGTTCAATCCTATTGGCATTCGGATCTTCCGCGGCGGTTGGTATTTTCTTTGGCTATTATCCAGCCAATAATGCCGCTCAGCTTGACCCGATTGAAGCCTTGAGACATGAGTAGGGAGTAGGGAGTAGGGAGTAGGAAGCTCTACTCCTTACTCTTTTACTCCCTACTTCACACCCAAAAGGAAATATTATGAAAAAAATAATCTTGACTCTCACCACCCTGACCTTTGTGTTGATCCTGTCCGCCTGTGGTGGCTCTACCCCCGAGGCAGAAAGCACCGCCAATGCGCTCACCAGCACCGGGGAAGCAGACCTGTCTGTAGATACGCAGCTTGCCCTGGGCAGTGTGAAGCTTGATGAAGGCGAAAACGCCATCGACGCGGCGCAGGCCGCCGAGTTGCTTCCGTTGTGGAAAGCACTGCGCAGTTTCAGCGGGAGCGATATTACAGCCCCCGAAGAAGTGAGTGCGGTCATCGCTCAAATTGAGGCGACGATGACCAGCGCACAAATCGAAGACATTAAATCCATGCAGCTCTCCCGCGAAGATTTTGCCAGTGTATACGAAACATTGGGAATCGAAATAGCTTTTGGCAGTGGAGATATAACCCCTGAATTGCAAGCTACCATGCAAGCCGCCCGGGCGAGCGGCGAAGCGCCTCCCGAAGGCTTTGGCGGTGGTCAAGGTGGCGGACAGGGCATGGGCGGCGGCCCCGGTGGTGGGGAGACCGCTTTAGACCCCGCTGCTCGTGAAACCGCAATCGCCGAACGTGGTGGCACGCGCGGCGCGGGCGTGGGCATTAACACGGCCCTGCTTGATGCGATTATCGAATTCCTGGAATCTAAAATTCAGTAGCAACGTAGACTCTACTGCAAAAAGCCGATGACGGAGATGTCCGCCGGAATATATGGGGGCGGTGGCGAAGCCACCACCCCCATATATTCCGGCGGGAACACCTGCACGGTAGTTTTTTTCAGTGGAGTCAACGTATAATTACAGGTGACGGTTATTCGCATATAATCGTCACCTGTGTCTACAATTGCCATGCAAAAACACCATCGAGCTATTTCTATCATTTGGGGTTGTCTAATTTTGTTTGCCCTGACCCTCGCTTCGCCGATCACCGCCCTGGCGGAAAGCGGCGTACAGCGTTTTGGCGCGATATATCAGGCCTGGATCGACCCAGACCCCAGCAACCCCGGCGCAGAATTCAGCAACGCCATCGCCATGCATGGAAAAACCCTTGTGGTTGGAGCCCGGTATGATAATGCTGTTGTCGGCGTTGATACGATCTACTATGTGGGGGCGGTTTACGTTTACGTGCTGGAAGAGAATACCTGGGTGCTGCAAGCACGCCTCTCTCCTGGCGATCCCGAAAGCGGCGACCTGTTTGGTAGCTCGGTGGACATCTACGGCGATACGCTTGTCGTAGGTGCGTTGGGCAGCGATGGTATCGATGATGCGGATGAATATGCCCCGGAAATGGGGGCTATCTACATCTTCACGCGCAGCGGCACAACCTGGAGCCAGCAGGCGAAAATTGAGCCGTTGGATGGACTTGAAGACGATAACTTCGGCAACGCTGTTTCACTGATCGGTGATCGCGTTGTCGTGGGCGCCAGCGCCAAAGATATTGGTAAAATCCAAAACGCGGGCAAAGTATATTCGTTTTATCGTAACGGCAGCAAATGGTATGCCGCCCAGAGCATCACCGCCCCCAAAACTGAAAAAGATGCCGCCTTTGGCTCATCCTTAGATTATGATGGTTCGCGCGTAGTGATTGGTGCGCAGGCCGAAAACAAGATCGGCACGGCGTATGTTTTTTACCGCACGGGGAGTAAATGGGCGTTTGAATCCACGCTGGAGGTGGATGACGATCAACAAGGGGATAATTTTGGCATGTCGGTGGCCATTGATGGTGAAACGATAGTCGTTGGCGCGCCATTTTCGAACCCCAATTTAGGATTCGGCGAAGTGGTCAATGCTGGGGCAGCCTATATTTACCGAAAAGGAGCCGGAGGGTGGCGACAAGAAACCAGGTTGGTCTCCGAAAATGCGGCTGTCTTTAGCCATTTTGGAAAATATGTGAGCACCAACAATAACCGAGTCATTGTTGGCGCCACGGGGTATAGCATTGGCAATATTTCTCGTGCCGGTTCGGCGTATGTATACGATCGGGATGGCGGTGAGTGGAATTTGCAAACGCAAATTTTCTCAGCCGACCCATATATCGATGCAGAGTTTGGCGCCAGTATTACTTTTAATGATGATCTGATTTTTATCGGTGAACCAGGTAGTAATACCCTCAATCACCCCGGTCGAGTTCATATGTATTCACTGAGTGAGGGCGTATTGCCAGAAACCGGATTTGCCCCACATTCAGCGAAAGCGCTCTCGCTTGCGCCGCTCGTGGCCGAATCCAGCCTGGGAGATGTTCAGATTAGCATCCCAGAGATTGGCTTGCAGACCGAAATTGTCTCTGTTCAGCGCGCGGCCAACTCCTGGGATGTGAGCTGGCTGACAACCTCCGTGGGGCATCTCGCCGGGACAGCGTACCCTACGCATGTGGGCAATTCGGTGCTCGCCGGGCATGTCAACCTGCCGGATGGCAGTAACGGCCCCTTCGCTGCCATCGACCAACTCCAGTGGGGAGATGAGATTATCCTGCAACTGGATGGCGTTGATTTTGTGTATGAAGTGCGCGCCATCTATACCATCCATCCCCGAAATTTAGATATTCTCGAAAAAAGTGACGGTTACGCCTGGCTGACCTTGATTACTTGCACCCAATATGACGAAAATATTGGTATTTTCAAACAGCGCGTTGTGATCGAGGCCGTGCGCGTGCGCTAGAAACTGGGTCTTTAGCAACTACCACGGGGATTCCCGGAGACCCTAGAAACTGCAAGGCCAATTCACCTTGATTTCGATTACAATTGACTAGAACTTGGTGATGCCCCAACCAGGAATTCGGGATGTATCTCCGTTTTCCTGGTTTCATTATCAAGACAATTCAAATGAACAAGTTGAGGTCATACGTATGAATACAAAAAAACTCATTCTCCTGTTGAGCGTTGGCGCGCTGTTGCTGTTTTTCAGCGGCTGCGATTTCACCGGCAGCGAAGGGGAAGAAACCCTCTCTGCGGAGAAAATTCTTACCGCAGTTGCCGAAACGGTATCCGCTAGCCTTTCACTGACGCCGCCCGCCACCGAAACCCCCATCCCTACAGCCACAGCCACAGAAACTGTCACCCCCACCGCCTCTCCGACTTTCACCAGCAGCCCCACAACGGTGGTTGTCGTGAATCCACCCGCATCGGGCGGGCAAACCAATACCTGCGACAGCGCCGCCTTTGTCAGCGATGTCACCATCCCCGACGGCACAGTAATTGCGCCCGGTGCGACCTTTACCAAAACCTGGCGTATAAAAAACGCCGGCACCTGTGCCTGGAACACCAGCTACTCGGTAGTGTTCGTAAGCGGCACACAAATGGGTGGTGCCAGCCCGCAGCTATTGACTGCTGAAGTCGCCCCCGGCTCATCCGTGGATATTTCTATTACCATGATTGGCCCCGCCACAGCAGGTAGCTATACTGGCTATTGGCAGCTCAAAAATGCTGCCGGGGTTGCCTTTGCGCAATCGTTCTACGTGCAAATTCAGGTTTCAGGCGTTGCAACAACACCCACGGCCACGGCTACAGGGCCGACGCCTACAAGTAATGCTACCAATGTTGTATGCGTAGCCGGTATGCCGGACCTAAAAATTACCAGCATGTCCTTTGACCCCTCACCCGATAAAGGTAAGAGTTTCACCATTCGGGTTGTGGTTGAAAATATCTGTGGTACCGATGCAGGTCCCTTCCTGGTGGAGTGGTGGTCAGACCAAAGTAATGATAATGCCGCTACAAAAACAACCTGGAATGTTTCTTCACTGGCCGCCGGAGGCAGTAAAACGCTGGAATATACCTACTCGGCAGGGTACGATAATTCAAATACGTATACATCCAAAACTTTTGCCGATGCCAATACTCAGGTTGCCGAAAGCAACGAGGGCAATAATGTGATGACTAGCACGTTCGAAGTAAAATAAACGCCTACGCCAACACAGCATTGCCATTCGTGCTACATACACAGAGGTGACTGCCACCCTTCTCCCTTTGGGAGTGCTACACCAAAGGGACTGTCACCTGAAGCCCGAACCCCAAAGTGTGTAGGAGAATTCACCCTCTTACACACTTTTTTACGAAACTGACGCGCTACGGTAAAATAGACACAGGTTTTGGCAAAAAGTGTACTCATCAACAGTACTTTGAACAATCAGCTATATCGCCATATCTGTCATTGCGAGCGCAGCGAAGCAATCTGCGCTCATATCTGGAGATTGCTTCGGGCAAAATACGCCCTCGCAATGACAGGAAATAGTTCACACTTCCGTTGATGAATACAGATTTGGGCAAAAAGGCACTTTGTAAGCCGTTCGTTTCGCACCAAAGGGTGTGTTTTAGAAATCCCAGGCGCTAGTATTCGTTTGAGCGGCTCAAATATTTTTTTGAGCGGCTCTAATTTTATTTTGAGCCTGTCAAAAAATGAAATGCTAGTCTCCCAGGAATTTTGCTGCCAGCCTGAGCAAAAAGGCCCTTTGTAAACTATTTATTTCGCACCAACGGTACGTTTCAGAAACCCTTGTGACCCTGGCAATTCGCTTTGAGAAACCTCGCTAATGATCCTAGAAGTAGGAATCTA
>CALCSH010000278.1 GCA_937893815.1 uncultured Anaerolineae bacterium
CCCCATATATTCCGGCGGACATCTCCGTCATCGGCTTTTTGCAGTAGAGTCACATGGGCATTTGCGCTTAATTTTAGATGAAGTTTATCATAGTAGCGATAGCATCCGATCGGGAACGCCTTCGGGTATACTTGTGTGTAGACTGATCAGGAATGCAGAAAAAAATTCATGGTTTCCTGATGAAAATTTATTCTGGCGATGAGGTAGACAATGACATTGAACGATGATAAAAAACGCTGGGAAGAAGACACTCTGAAACCCGTGCTGGATCGTTTTCCCGAACGGCGAGAGACGTTCGAAACCCTGTCAGGGATTCCGCTCCCCAGGCTGGCACTACCCTCGGATTCTGATCCAGATTATGATGAGAAACTCGGATTCCCGGGGGAATACCCCTACACCCGCGGAGTACAGCCCACCATGTACCGCGGCCGCTTCTGGACGATGCGCCAGTACGCCGGATATGCGACAGCCGAAGAATCGAATGCGCGTTACCGCTATCTGCTCGAACAAGGCCAGACCGGGTTATCCGTGGCCTTCGACTTGCCCACGCAGATCGGCTATGATGCCGATGATGAAATGGCGCTGGGCGAAGTCGGTAAAGTCGGCGTTTCGATTTCCTCTTTGGAGGATATGGAAACCCTCTTCCGCAAGATTCCCCTCGAACGCGTTTCGACCAGCATGACAATCAACGCTCCGGCGGCGGTGCTGTTGGCAATGTATATCGCGGTCGCCAAACGCCAGGGCGCTAACATCCACAAATTGCGTGGCACGATCCAGAACGATATTCTCAAAGAGTATGTCGCCCGCGGCACGTATATTTTCCCGCCCAAACCTTCGATGCGCCTGATCACGGATGTTTTTCAGTACTGCCAACGTGAAGTGCCGCGCTGGAATACGATTAGCATTTCGGGCTACCATATCCGCGAGGCGGGTTCAACCGCCGTGCAGGAGGTGGCTTTCACGCTGGCCAATGGAATCGCTTATGTGCAGGCTGCCATGGATGCCGGGCTGGATGTGGATAGTTTCGCCAGCCAACTCTCGTTTTTCTTCAACGCTCACAACAACTTCCTGGAAGAGATCGCCAAATACCGCGCCGCACGCCGCATGTGGTCCAAGATTATGCGCCAGCGTTTTGGGGCCAAAGACCCGCGCTCGTGGATGTTGCGCTTCCACACACAGACGGCTGGCTCCACACTGACTGCCCAGCAGCCGGAAAATAACGTCGTGCGCGTGACCCTGCAAGCACTGGCGGCGGTGATGGGCGGCACGCAATCGCTGCACACCAACAGCATGGATGAAGCCTTATGGCTGCCGACCGAAAAATCGGTGCGCGTAGCCTTGCGTACCCAACAGATCATCGCCAACGAGTCCGGCGCAGCCGATAGCATCGATCCGTTGGCAGGCTCGTACCTCATCGAGCAGCTTACCGACGAAATCGAGAGTCAGGCGGAGGCCTATATCCAGAAAATTGATGATCTCGGCGGCGCGCTGGCGGCGATTGAACACGGCTATACTCAGGGCGAAATTCAGGAAGCCGCTTATCAATACCAGCAGGCCGTCGAACGCCGCCAGCAGATTGTGGTTGGCGTCAACGATTTCCAGGTAGATGAGCAAATTGAACTTGAACAACTTAAAGTGGACCCGGCCATCGAACTCGCTCAGCACCAGCGCCTGGCCGCTATCCGCCAGCGCCGCGATGCCACCCATGTCAGCGCCTTGCTAACCCGATTGGAACAATCTGCCCGCGGTGATGATAACCTGATCCCACTACTCATCGAATCGGTCGAGAATGACATCACCCTGGGTGAAATCTGCGGCGTGCTGCGCCAGGTGTGGGGTGAGTATCAGGCTGCGAATTGGATATAATCTCTACGCTGGAAGTTGGAAAGCTGAAATATTTCAAATTCCCAACCTTTTACCCTTGAACGGAGTCCTTATGCCTGCTATCAAACGTATTGACCATATGGCCCTGGTTGTCGAAAATATCGACGAAGCTCTGAAGTTCTGGCGCGACGCCCTTGGGCTGGAACTCGGCCACATTCAAGATGTGCCGCGTGAAAATTCAGTCATCGCATTTCTTCCGGTGGGGGACAGCGAAATTGAACTCGTGCAGCCCACCAGTGAAGACTCCGGGGCTGCCAAATACCTGCAAAAGCGCGGCCCCGGGATGCATCACATCTGCCTGGAGGTTGATGATATCATCGCCATGCTGGATCAGCTCAAGGCTAAGGGTGTGCAACTCATCCACGAGCAGCCACTCACCGGCGAAGGCGGTAAAAAATATGCCTTCATTCACCCCAAAGCGGCTTTTGGCGCGTTGGTCGAACTCTACGAATTGCCTTAAATTCTGAATGTAGAATGAGGAATGCAGAATTGTTAATTCGCCATTCATCATTCCACACTCAGTAATTGTATGTCTCCCCACAAATTCCCTCTCCACGGCTGGTTGGGCGTTGTGCTCATCGCTGTTTTCTGGCCGCTCAACTGGCGCTTGCCCAGCTTGCGCACACAGTGGGCATTCTTCCCATTGTGGTTGGGTTACTGCCTGCTGGTGGATGGTCTGGTTCTCCGCCGCACCGGCTCTTCGCTGATCACGCGGAACTGGCGTAACTACCTGGGGCTGTTCTTGCTCTCCATGCCGGTGTGGTGGCTCTTTGAATTGCTCAACGGGCGGCTGCAAAATTGGTTTTATGACGGGCGTCAGTTTTTTACAGATTTGGAATATGGATTGCTGGCGAGCATTGCTTTTTCGACGGTCATCCCGGCAATATTTGGTGCGGCGGAACTGGCCGCAAGCTGGGGCTGGGTGCAACGTATGGGGCGTGGCCCAGCCATCCCGGGTGACCAACGCACCGCGTTGCGCTTCTTCGTGACCGGTTGGTTGATGCTGGCGTTGATGCTGTTCTGGCCGCACTATTTCTTCCCCTTTGTCTGGCTGAGTCTCTATTTCATCATGGAGCCGATCAATATATGGCTGGGCAACCGCAATCTTACCCAGTGGACTGCGCGCGGTGACTGGCGTCCGGTGATTGCCCTGTGGAGCGGCGTGCTGCTGACGGCCTTCTTCTGGGAGTTTTGGAATTATTATTCGTACCCCAAATGGATTTACACCGTACCTTTCGTGAACTTCTGGCACATCTTTGAGATGCCATTGCTCGGATATGGCGGCTATTTGCCCTTCGCCTTGGAACTTTATGCCATTTACAACCTTGTGATGGGTATATTGGGCAAAACGAAATCCGATTATGTAGGGTTTGAAATAGGCCATCAATAAAGACCAAAACAGCCAGTTGGGAGGGATTCTGCGACACTCCCATTTGGATCTCTGAGAATCCCGGTTGTTGTTGCCCCTAAATCTGGGGTTTCTCACGGCTGTTCCTAAAGTCCCTTTTGATTCACAAAGCAACTCTGCTTGAAGTTACGGTAATTCACACTGGCATGTATTTGGATTCCAGATCGTTTGAACGTAATAAACATTCGTAAGTCCCGCGCGCACGCGTGGGCATCCATTGGGCGGCTCGGTGCAAACTTGAGGAGGCACATCAGGAACAATGGCTGGAGCACTCGTGGCCGTAGGCGTGGGCGTTGGCAGCGGGCACAAACCAGGGTAATCGCGGGTCGGCTCAAAACCATAGGTCCAGCGGCAGGTGTTATCCAACGAATAGAGTTCAGCCAGAGGATAGTGATCGTTACCAATGGCAGGAGAACCAGCTTGTTCCAATGTAAAATGATCGTTGTAATCATACCAGCCAGGCTGGTTAATCGCAGCTTCGCTCCAACCACCCCACAAGAAAGTACTCGCGGAATCAATCAAGCTGTGCTTGAAAGCCAATTGCACGCGCTGAGGAAAAGACGGCGCTCGCCGCACCCAGGCCGCATCGGGGTCGTCACCCTGGCCCGCGTTAAAAACACGTTCATCATAACCATCGATGGCGGATAACGGGGCTTCCCCAATCATCGGGGTGAATCCCCCCACATCGTGATTGCTATCCCGCCAAACGCTAACCCCGTCGGTCGTCCAGTCTTCGGTAGCCGGAATGCGTGCACTGATCAACCAGTCGCCGCGGCCATCGCGATCCAGGTCTATCTCAATCGCATAGTAACTGTCTACATCTGTGGGTGGCTCTCCTTCCAGGTGCAAAACAACATAGATCCACTCATCGCCCTCACCGATCTCAACTTTTATAATATCCAGATACGGCTGATAATCCATCCCATCGGCAGTAAAAGGGCGTTCGAGCAAATTAATATTGAGGTTATCGCCAATCGCCCGGTGTTCTGCCGCAAAGGGCTCGGAAGATAGATCTGAAACCCAGGTACGAATTTTCGCCGGTTCTCCAGGCTGTGTTGTGTGTTCGATGTCGAGAGTCGCTGTAGGTTCAACCGTAGCTTCCGGTTCCGGCGTGGGGGTATCGGAAGTAGTCGGCTCCGCCGGTGATGAATCTTCTGTCGGGTTTTGGGGTTGTGCGGCGATCTCTGTGAAGGTAGCTGTATTGTTTATCGCCGATTGATCTTGCCCCTCGGGCAAATTGCAAGCCAGCACCGCTACAAAAATGGCTCCAACAACTGCAAATAAAAGTATTCGACGTTTGTGCCAAGCGTTTGTTTTCTTCATGGTGAACTCCCTTTACAAACTCTGCAATTACTGATCTCATTATTACAGATTGAGATATCGTTTGCAATCGCCCCAAAAGTACTAGCATTTTTTATAACTGACTCCACTGAAAAAACTACCGTGCAGGT
>CALCSH010000279.1 GCA_937893815.1 uncultured Anaerolineae bacterium
CATTGCCGGCTGGGGAGGTTTAATCGCGCTGATCAACCAAACGCTGCCGACATTGGGGCCGCGCTGGCTATTTTTCTTTTTGCTCGTATTGGCCGTCAGCGGGTTTGCGTTGCCAATTTCCGCCTACCTCAACCGGCGATTCCCATCGAATCCGCCAGCAACTGTTTTTACAATTGTGCGTGAATCATTGATGGTCGCCTTTTTCGCCGCGACTTTGATCTGGCTTCAAATCGGCCGGGCATTGACTCCACCACTGGTAGTGTTGCTGGGGTTGAGCATTGGTGGGGTTGAATTGCTCATCCGGCTGCGCGAGCGCAGCCGCTGGAATCCCTAAGACCTGGCTCATGACTTCTGCCCTGCGAAATCTTCCATCTGTTGATAAATTACTCAAAATGCCCCAACCACAGGCATGGATGACCGAATATGGCCGCACCTTGACTCTGGATGCGTTGCGATCGGTTTTGGATGATATTCGATCAGCCGTGCTGCAAGGGATAGCGCTACCGGGTGTGGATGGCATTCTTGGAGCGGCGGCGACAAAATTGCAAAATTGGGTGGCACCTACCTTAATTGGGGTGATCAACGCCTCAGGCGTAATTGTACACACCAACCTGGGCCGTGCTCCCCTCAGCGCCGCGGCTCTTGAAGCGGCGCAATCGGTTTCGACTGGCTACTCGAATCTGGAATATGATCTCGACAAAGGGCAGCGCGGTTCGCGCCTCTCTCATGCCGGGGTCTTGCTCACCCGGTTGACGGGTGCCGAAGACGCCCTGGTGGTCAATAACAACGCCGCCGCGGTACTGCTGGCGCTGACCGCCCTGGCGCAACGCCGCCGGGTGTTGATTGCTCGTTCGCAATTGGTTGAAATTGGCGGTGGCTTCCGCGTCCCCGATGTGATGAAACAGTCCGGCGCAAAACTGGTCGAGATCGGTGCGACCAACCGCGTTCATCTGCGCGATTATCAGCAGGCGATGGATGAGCAGCCCATCAAACTGGTGATGCGCGCTCATCGCTCAAATTTTGCCATGATTGGCTTTATCGCTGAACCGTCACTGGCCGAAATCGTGAATGTGGCCCATAGCGTCGAAGTCCCCGTACTGGATGATCTTGGCTCTGGCACGCTGATCGATACGGCGAAGTATGGTCTGTTGCACGAGCCAACGATTCAGGAATCGCTGGCCGACGGCGCGGATCTGGTCTGTTTTTCGGGCGATAAATTGCTCGGCGGACCACAGGCGGGTATCATCGTCGGGCGCAGCGATCTGATGACAAAGCTTAAGAAACACCCCCTGGCGCGGGCAGTGCGTGCCGATAAACTGGCGCTGGCGGCGCTTTCTGCGACATTGCTGCACTATCTGAAAGATGAAGCCGAATCCGAGATACCTGTCTGGCGCATGATTTCCGCCTCCCCCACTGATGTGCAGCAACGTGCCCAGGGGTGGGCTGCCCACCTGGGGTTTGGTTCCGTCATCTCCGGCGAATCTACGGTGGGAGGGGGCAGTCTCCCCGGCGAATCCCTGCCCACGTACTTGCTGACCATCGACCATCCCCATCCAGATACATTAATGAAACACCTGCGGGCACTGCCTATACCGGTAATTGGCCGCATTCAGGATGGTAAGGCCGTCTTTGACCCGCGCACCGTACTCCCCGAACAGGAAAATATAGTACTTCAAGCCTTGCAGGACAACCTGTAACCTGCCAACCTTCAACCCGCAACCCAAAGGAATGGCCCATGAAATCCGATCTTGATCGTTTGATGCAAGAAAAAAATATCGATGCGATTGTTGTCACTGGCCCTGCGCAGCACAACCCGGCCATGTACTATATGACCGGCGGCGGACATCTCACTAGCGCCGATTGTATTAAGGCGCGTGGCAATGACGCCGTGCTGTTTTATAACCCAATGGAGCGCGATGAAGCGGCTGCTACCGGTTTACGTACCAAAAATCTGAATGATTACAATAGGGTGCAATTGCTCAAACAGGCCGGAGGCGATGTGAGCGGAGCGCTGGCACTGCGCTACCAACAAATGCTGGACGAAGTGGGCATAGCTGGCGGGCGGATTGCGATCTATGGGAAAATGGATATTGGCGCGGGCTATGCTGTGTTTGCGGCTTTGCAAAAAGCTATGCCTGATCTGGAAATTGTACCGGAAACCGAACGCGATTCGTTGATGTTGCAAGCCATGGCGACCAAAGATGAGACGGAAATCGCCCACATCCGCCAGATGGGCCAGATTACCACGGAAGTTGTGGGGCGGGTAGCCGAGTTCCTGACGTTGCAAAAAGCCAAGAATAATATTTTGACTCAACCCAATGGGCAACCCTGGACGATTGGGGATGTCAAGCGGCGCATCAACCTGTGGCTGGCGGAATTGGGCGCCGAAAACCCCGAAGGAACGATCTTTGCTATTGGGCATGATGCGGGGGTTCCACACAGCACGGGAAAGGCCAGTGATTTGTTGCGTTTGGGGCAGAGCATCGTTTTTGATATTTTCCCCTGTCAGGCGGGCGGCGGCTACTATTATGATTTCACGCGTACCTGGTGTTTGGGGTATGCGCCCGATGCCGTGCAAGCACTCTACGATGATGTTTTCGCGGTGTACCAACAAGTGATGGGTGAGTTGAAGGTTAATACACCCTTCTCGCACTATCAGGAACGAACCTGTGAGCTTTTTGAAGCCCGCAAACACCCCACAATCTGTTTAAATAGCAATTTGCAAGAAGGCTATGTTCACAGCCTGGGGCATGGATTGGGTTTGCACGTTCACGAGCGTCCCTGGTCGGGGAGTACTGCCACCAAAGAAGATATTTTCGCTCCGGGTGTGGTCGTCACCATCGAGCCGGGGTTGTACTACCCTGAAAAAGGCATGGGCTGCCGCCTGGAAGATACGGTTTGGGTGCCTCCCGATGGCGAAATGGAAATTCTGGCCGATTTCCCGTTGGATTTAGTGATACCGATTAAAGGGTAGCAGGTTTAAAAGATTGGCAAGTTTGAAAGTGCAAATAGCAACTTGTAAACCTGCCAACTTGCAAACGTATCTATTATGGAAACCATTCGAATTCTTGGCATCGAAACCTCTTGTGATGAAACCGCCGCTGCTGTGGTTGAAAACGGTCGCGTGATCCTTTCGAGCGCGGTAGCATCGCAGATTGATCTGCATGCTCAATATGGCGGGGTCTTCCCCGAAGTTGCTTCACGCCAGCACATCCGCAGCATTTATCCAATTATCAACGCTGCTCTGCGCGACGCTCACATTTCCCTGCAGGAAGTCGATGGGATAGCTGTGACGCGCGGCCCTGGCTTACCCGGCTCGTTAGTGGTTGGAATTAATGCCGCTAAAGGGTTGTCACTGGGGAGCGGCCTGCCTTTGATAGGAATCAACCACCTGGAGGGGCACTTGTATTCGGCCTGGTTGCACGCGGCTGGCGTGGATCTGCCCCCCGAGCCGCAATTCCCACTGCTGGCGCTGATTGTCTCTGGCGGACATACTGAGTTGGTTTTGATGGATGCCCATCACAGCTACCGCCGTCTGGGCTGTACGCTCGATGATGCCGCCGGAGAAGCCTTCGACAAAGTTGCGCGTTTGTTGGGGCTGCCCTACCCTGGGGGGCCAGCCATTCAGCGTGCCGCGGTTGGTGGCGATGCCTCAGCACAGAAACTTCCACGCGCCTGGTTGCCGGGCACCTGGAATTTTTCCTTCAGTGGCCTGAAAACGGCTGTTCTGCGTCTGGTACGTGAACTCGAAGCGGAATCTGAACAACTTCCGGTGGCCGATCTGGCAGCCAGCTTCCAGGAATCGGTAGTAGAAGTGCTCTCGCAGAAACTTTTCGCCGCGGCTGAAGAGTTTGGCGCCAAAGAACTTCTTGTGGCTGGTGGGGTGTCGGCCAATCAAGCACTGCGTGAGCGGATTTTAGCCGAAGCCAAATTGCCGGTGCATATTCCACATATTTCGCTGTGTACGGATAACGCCGCCATGATCGCTGGGGCGGGGTGTTTTCGTTATCGCGCTGGACAGCGTGATGCTTTAGATATGGATGCGATGCCGAATTGGCCGCTTTCCGAATTGAACTGAATTATGGAATTTAACTTTACTCTTCCGGCCCTATTGGGTGCATTGCTGATTTTTATGCTGCGTGTATCCGATATGAGTCTTGATACCTTGCGTGTCTTGTTTGTCATGCGCGGGCGCAAATCGATTGTTTGGATATTGGGATTTGCCCAATCCGCGATTTTTGTGCTGGCTATTACATCGGTACTCAGTAATTTGGATAATCCTATCAATATTATTGGCTATGCCGCCGGATTTGCCACCGGAAATGTAATCGGAATTCTTATCGAGGAGCGATTGGCTGTTGGCTATATTCACTTGCAAATAATTAGCCCACGGCGCGGTAGCGCGATTGGGGATCGCCTGCGCGAAGAAGGCTACGCTGTGACCGAAGTTTCGGCGCGCGGCAAAGATGGCATGGTCGCATTGCTCAATTGCAGCGTGCGTCGCCGACAGGTCACGAAAGTTGAAAGTTTAATCTATAAAGTGGATGAATCCGCCTTTGTCACCGCGGCGGATGTGCGCACAGTGCGGCGGGGGTTTTGGCGGGCGTAAGGGATTAGATCGTGAAACGCCCGTTACGGTAGATCACATCGCCATCGACAGAGATTTGGGAGTCTTCGTGCAAATCACAAATCATATCCCAGTGAATGGCGCTCTTGTTTTGGCTGCCCGTTTCGGGATACCCGGCGCCGAGTGCCATGTGGAAGGTGCCGCCGATTTTCTCGTCGAAAAGAATGTGGCCGATAAAACGGTCAATCTGGTAGTTGGTGCCGATGGCAAATTCGCCCACGTAGCGCGCACCGGGGTCGGTGTTGAGCATTTCGTTGAGGAAACCCTGATTGGTCGCGGCAGTAGCCTGGGTCACACAGCCATCTTCGAAGGTGAGTTCTACGCCTTCGACCACGCGCCCACCCGTGATTGCAGGATAGGTATAGCGCACCCACCCATTGAGCGAAGATTCCACCGGACCGGTATAGATTTCTCCATCGGGCATATTATGTTCGCCAAATGAATTCTTGAATGTGCGGTCCTTGATCGAGAGTGTCAATTCCACATTCGGGCCGCGCAGTTCCACGGTATCATGCCCCTCAATCTGTTGAATAATTTTCTGTTGCCGGGTTTCGAATGTTTTCCAGGCGGCAACCGGATCAGCGGTTTCTTCATCGGCAAAGCAGGCCTTGTAAACGAAATCCTGGTAGCGCTCGTAATCCATTTTGGCTTCTTCGGCGTAGGCCTGGGTGGGGAAAAGCGTTGTAACCCATTTGAATTCTTTGGCCGCGCCGCGTTGCATTTGAGCCGCCAGAATGGGTGAAAGCGCCTTTTGATGACGAGCCTGCCGCTCTGGTGAGATATGGGTTAGCGCTCGCGGGTTGGTTTCGGAATGAATGCGGATGCGCGATTCAAACTCATCGTAGGCCAGTTTGCGGAAAGTGGGGGTGAAATCGAGTTGGGATGGGTTGGCGTGCTGGTAGAAAAGAGCTGTCTGATCAGGAAATTCAAGTTCCAGGTGCGGATGCCCGCCAAGCTCAAGAATATTGGCATATAATGCCCTTACCAACGGTTCGGCTGCGGTGGTGGATTCGATGAGCACCCGATCTCCAGGTTGAATTTTGGCCGAGTGGTTGACCAATATTTGGGCGAATTTTTCGATGCGAGGGTCTGCCAAGATATGCTCCTTGTACTCGATAACGTGCAAAATTATATCATAGGGCCTATGTATAGGGTTGCAAAGGTCAAAGGGGTCTCTGGGAATCACCGTGGTAGGTTGTCCACAATAAGGGGTAATGGGCGTGCAGAGCACGCCCATTACCCCTTATTGTGGAATTTCTCACGGCAGTTCCCAAAGAGCCGGTCGAAGATTGTTGATATACCCAGATGGACATTTTAGAAGCAAGGCGCGATACATATCTGTAGTTATTAATGCCTTCCCAAAGCTCTCCCGGTGTACCCTGATGAAACAAGTCGCGGTATACTGGGCACGAATCAGGAGATCGCTTTATGAAACAATTGCTGCAAAATCTTCGCACAGGTGAAACTTCTGTTGCTGATGTTCCATCGCCTACGTGTAAGTCGGGCATGGCATTGGTGAGCACGGCGGCTTCGTTAGTCTCGGCTGGAACGGAGCGTATGGTGGTGGAATTTGCCGAGAAAAATTTAGTGGGGAAAGCACGCTCAAGACCCGATTTGGTTCTTCAGATCATTGATAAGGCACGCCGAGAGGGATTACTCACGACCATTGACGCCGCTTTTAATCGCCTTGATCAGCCGATGCCCCTGGGGTATTCCTCGGCGGGAACGATTATCGCCGTAGGCGAAGATTTGCAAGGTTTCAAAGTGGGAGATCGGGTGGCGTGTGCCGGTGGTGGGTATGCCGTCCATGCGGAGTATAGTATCGTCCCTAAGAATTTGCTCACGCACTTGCCCGAGCATGTCGATTTTGAATCTGCCGCGTTTGCCACGTTGGGCGCGATTGCCCTGCACGGATTCCGTCTCTCGGAGAGTCAGCTGGGTGAACGCGTGGCTGTGATTGGCCTGGGAATTTTGGGCCTGTTAGCGGCAGGAATAGCAACGGCCGCAGGCTGTAAGGTGTTGGGAATTGATCTTGATCCACGCCGCGTGGCTCTGGCGGAGAGCATGGGTTTTGAGGCCGTATTGCGTGAGCAAGCTGTAGAAACTTCCCGTAAATGCTCGCGCGGGCACGGCTGTGACGCGGTCCTGATTTGTGCGGACACTCCTTCGGATGACCCTGTTACTCTTGCTGGAGAGTTGGCGCGTGATCGGGCGATGGTGGTCGCGATTGGCGCGGTGGGGCTGAATATTCCTCGCAAACTCTATTTTGAAAAAGAAATCAGTTTTATTAATTCGCGTTCCTATGGCCCCGGTCGCTATGATGCAAAATACGAAGAGAAGGGCTGTGATTACCCAATCGGCTATGTGCGCTGGACGGAGGGCCGTAACCTGGAGGCTTTCGTTGATTTGATGGCGGAAGACCGCCTGGATGTCAAGCCGCTGATTACCCACCGCTTCCCGATTGAAGAAGCCCCTCAGGCTTATGAACTGATCACTGGTAAGACTAAACAACCGTTTCTAGGCGTTCTGTTGACCTATCAACCGGATGAGGCTTTGAAAGCCCAACGTTCTGCTTTACCCGTCAATGCATCGGGAAGTACGAAGCAAAATCCTTCGACTTGCAATTTGGGTGTCTTTGGCGCTGGAAATTTTGCCAGCGCAGTGATGCTCCCGGCGGTTCGTAAAGTTCCGGGGGTGAATTTGAAAGGCATCGTCTCGGGTTCGGGGTTGAGTGCTCATCATGCGGCGCGAAAATTCGGTTTTGAGTATGCCACCGATGATGAAGCCAAAATTCTCGATGATCCCAATATCAATACGGTAGCTATTCTTACTCGGCATCATCTCCACTCCGATCAGACCGTCGCAGCGCTCAAAGCGGGCAAGCATGTCTTCGTTGAAAAACCATTAGCGCTAAACCGTGAACAATTGTCAGCGATTCGGGAACAACTACAGCAAACGGAAAACTCTTTATTGACCGTTGGTTTTAACCGACGTTTTGCTCCGTTGGCTCAACAACTTGCCGAGTTTATTTCCCAGCGCAAAGAGCCAATGATTGTGCATTATCGCGTCAATGCCGGGTATATTCCGCTGACTCACTGGTTGCACGATCCGGCTGAGGGTGGGGGACGTATCATCGGCGAGGGTTGCCACTTTGTCGATTTCCTCACCTTCCTGGTGGGGCAAACTCCGCTTACGGTCACTGCGCACAGCATCCCTGAAGAGGGGCGCTATCTCGAAGATAATATCGTGCTCAATTTTACGTTTCCCGATGGTTCGCTGGGCATGCTCTCCTATCTGGCAAATGGCGATAAAGCATTTCCCAAAGAACGCGTTGAAGTTTTTGCCAGCGGTCGTGTGGCGGTGCTGGATGATTTTCGCTCGTTGGAAATGGCGCAAAATGGCACGCGAAAAATTGTGCGCTCCCGTTTCCGCCAGGATAAAGGCCACCGCGCTATCTGGGAGGCTTTCAGCCAATCGATCATCCGGGGAACTCCACCCCCCATTCCGTACGATCAAATCTTTGGGGTTACGGAGGCCACCTTTGCCGCAATTATGGCGCTGCGCGCGCGCAAAACCATACAAATCGGCAGCGAGGTCAAATGCCCCGACTGTCCCTAGCCTTAAAAGCCCTGCGTGAGTTGGGGCCTCGGCAGGTGAGCCTGTATATCACCTATCAAATTTTGTTGCGTTCCGGCTATCTGCGCTGGAAGATGAGAGATAGGAGCCGGAAGATCGATATAATCAGTCTTCGATTTTCTGGCTTCCGTCATCTCTGCGCTTTGCCCGATTCTGAAGCGTTAAAATTGTGTTTGGGGGAAGAAGGAATTTCCGCACTTCTTGCCGAAGCGGATCAGATCGTGGATGGATACTTTCGACGCTTTGGCGTGGAATTTGCTCCCATTACGTTAACTCCTCCCGGTGAGCTTTTCCACTGGATTGATTACGAAACCGGACATCAACCCTGGGGAGCAGAAGATCCCAAATTTATCTGGGAACCCGCCAGATTTGGTTGGGCTTTTCTCTTAGGGCGGGCTTATTCCATCAGCGGCGATGAATGCTATGCCGAGTCGTTCTGGCGCTATTTCGAAATTTTCCGATCAGCGAATCCAGCCAATCGCGGCCAGAATTGGACGTCGGCCCAGGAAGTGGCCCTGCGGATTTTAGCTTTCACTTTCGCCGGGCAGGTGTTTGCGTCTTCTTCACATTCCACCTCAACCCGCAACTCACAACTCATATCGGCGATTGCTCAACACGCAGACCGCATTCCGCCCTCGCTGTTGTATGCCCGCGCCCAGAACAACAATCACTTGCTGAGCGAAGCCGCCGGGCTGATTACCGCCGGTTTGGCATTGCCGGATCATCTGCAGGCGCGTCGCTGGAGCCACTTGGGTTGGAAATGGTTCAATCGCGGCCTGCGCCAGCAAATCGATAGCGATGGAGCGTATAGCCAACACAGCACCAATTACCACCGCCTGATGCTTCAATTGGCGCTCTGGGTTTATGCGATTCAAAATAACAGCGAATCAGCGGCTTTGCAATTGGAAAAACCTTCAATTTCGAAGCTCCAACTTGCTACCCGCTGGCTTATCACACTCACTGACCGTGCGGCCGGGCGCGTACCGAATCTCGGCCCAAATGATGGCGCGTATATCTTGCCGCTGTCTGTGCAGCCCTATGATGATTACCGCCCTGTGCTGCAGGCGGCATCGCAGGCATTTTTTGACGAACCGACGTTTGAAGCGGGTGTCTGGGATGAGATGAGTTTGTGGTTCAGCCTCGAAAGTTTCAAGACGAGCGCTCTACCTGCCAACCTGCCCAACTGCCAACCTTTAGTTATTCGAAATTCCTCGTATTCCGCCTGGGCCTATCTGCGCACAGCGCGTTTCAATGGTCGCCCCGGCCATGCCGATCAGCTCCATCTCGATTTGTGGTGGCGTGGGCTGAATATTGCTCAGGATGCAGGCACCTATCTTTATAACGCCGCTCAGCCCTGGGATAATTCCCTGACGCGCACGCAGGTTCATAATACATTGACGATCAACGACCAAGAGCAGATGACTCGCGCTGGGCGTTTTCTCTATCTGGATCGGGCGCAGGCCAAAATTACGGCCCATGAAAACGCTAAGGATGACGTCTGGCAGCGCGTTTGTGTCCAGCACGATGGTTATCGCAAACTCGGCATCACCCACCGCCGCACTGTCACAACCTATGTTGATGATCGCTGGCTTGTGACCGATGAGATCATTCCCGTCTCCCGTCATTCATCATCCATCAGCGCCCGCCTCCATTGGTTACTCCCCGATTGGCCGTGGAAACTTGACGAAACCGAATTAAAACTCGAACTCGAATCTCCTCACGGCTGGATTTCCCTTCAAATTACCCCAGCAAGTAGCCTGCAACCTGCAACCTGCAATTTGCAACTAGTCCGTGCCGGAAAATTGCTGGCAGGGAATGGCGATGTCGCTCCCTACATCGGATGGGTTTCGCCCACCTACGCCCATAAAGTACCAGCTCTGTCGTGGGGCATCGAAGTTGAAGTTACGCCGCCGTTCAGCTTTACAAGCGAGTGGCATTTTCCGAAGAGTGAACAATGAGCCAACGTCAACAGACCGTTGAGCATTTGGCGGCATTTATTTTGCAGCAGCGCATATCTCACCCCCTGCGGGTGGCGGTAGATGGTGTAGATGGCGCGGGAAAAACCGTGCTGGCTGGTGAGTTAGCCCCGCTTCTGGCTCAAAGCCGCCCGGTAATTCGAGCTTCGGTGGATGGCTTTCACAATCCGCGCGCCGTTCGCTATCGCCAAGGAGCCGATTCGCCTCGTGGATACTATCAAGATTCGTTTGATAATCAGGCCATCATCGATTTCGTCTTGCAGCCCCTAGGACCGAATGGAAATCGGATTTTTCGCGTGGCGAAATTTGACCATCGCGCCGATGCCCCGGTAGACACGCCGCCGCTCACCGCGCCAGAGGAAGCCATATTGCTATTTGATGGTGTTTTTCTGCGGCGTCCCGAACTGGCCGCCTATTGGGATTGTTATATTTTTGTGGATGTGGATTTCAGCATTACGGTGCCGCGTGCTGTGCAGCGCGATCTACTTAACGGCGCTAACGGAATGGAAGAATCTCTTTTGGCGCGCTATCAGCGGCGCTATGTTGCCGGACAGCAGCTTTATTTTCGACAAGCCCAACCGCGTCAATTTGCCGATGTGATTTGGGATAATACCGATTTTGAAAACCCGCTATGCATATATTGCTAATCCATCAAGCTTTTGCCGCCCTGAACGAACCCGGCGGAACTCGTCACCATGAAATTGCTCGTTTTCTTGTGGAGCAGGGCCACCGTGTGACGGTTATCGCCAGCCCGGTCAGTTATCTTACGGGGACCACAAGCCTGATTCCTGACTCCAATCATTCTGGGGAAGATGAGTTTGGCGTCAGAGTGATCCGCGCCTATACCTATTCGGCCCTCCATAAGAGCTTCATCCACCGTGTTTTTAGTTTCGTTAGCTTTATGGCCTCGTCCTTCTTGGCCGGGCTGCGCGTGCGGGATGTGGACCTCATCTGGGGCACCTCCCCACCTATCTTCCAGGGTGTGACCGCCTGGCTTTTGTCACGATTTAAACGCGCTCCCTTCCTGTTTGAAATCCGCGATCTGTGGCCTGCGTTTGCCATTGCCGTGGGTGTGCTGCAAAATCGCCCCCTGATTGCGGCATCGGAGTGGCTGGAGCGTTTTCTCTATCGCCGCGCTGATCAATTATTGGTCAATTCGCCGGGTTTTCTGGCCCATATTCAAACACGCGGCGGGCAGGATATTGCGCTTGTAC
>CALCSH010000280.1 GCA_937893815.1 uncultured Anaerolineae bacterium
CATATATTCCGGCGGACATCTCCGTCATCGGCTTTTTGCAGTAGAGTCTTTATTGGTTACCGCGAGATAAATGGAAAATATATCAATATTGGCCCCTCGACCACGACCTCGTTTTGGGAAGTGTACTCGGAGCGAAAACTGCTGCAAATATCGCCGGGCACATCGCAATAGGTCAGGTCATTGCACCAGGCGTTTTGAACGCGCGGCCGTCCGCCGTTGATGTCCACATCATCAAAGACAATATCGATCGAGCGCCCCCAATAGTAATTTTCTCCATACAACGGAACTTGCACCTGGAAGTGAAGGTGATGCCCCCAGCTCTGGCCGGTATTATCCACGTTGCCAATGAATTGACCTTGCGATACCGGTGTTCCTTGCATTTTGAGTTCATCGGGGATGCTGCCTTGTTTGAGATGCAGATAAAGCTGATAGCTCACCGGGTCGGTGCTGGTATCTTTGATGACAATATAATTCCCAAGGGGTTGTTTGTCCGAACAGGTGTATTCATAGCAGGTGGTAATATCATCCTTGTAAAGCCAAACCACACCACCGCGTGCGGCGTGGATATTCCACAACTCGCCATACGTTGAAAAATCGAACGCATAATGGGCATTGCCACTGGGTGTATATTGATCGTGGCAGGTGCTCTGGGTCAGGCGCCGGGTGATGCCCGCTTCCCAGGGAAGTTTATATCCGCTTAAGGCGGAAGGAGAGGCCGATGCGATTTGCGCGCCGACACGCTTTTGCCACTCTTTTTTGTGTTTGGGGGAAAGAATTTCATTGGGAATTTGGGCGAGAAGTTCTAGCCATCCATCGGCGGTTGGCAACCATACTTTCCAGTCGTCGCCAATTTTTTGCAACAGCACCAGTCCGGGTTCTATCGGTACGGGGATATTCGTCTCCGGGTCAATTGGTATCAGCCAGCCGACGGCATACTGCCCATCTTGGGAGATACGGATATTCTCGATGCTGGTTTCAGCGACCATCAATGCCAGCACGTTTTCACTCTGACGGTTGATTTCTTGCCGGACAATTTGCTTAATTTCAGCAAGGATGGCCGCATCAGGCGTAGGGGTGACATAGAATTCAAAATCATTTGTCCTCGAGCGGATGCAGGCGCTGAGGCTTGTGAGGAGGAAAAGAGCGAGAAATAATTTTTTCATGGTTCTTTTCGGGTAGCGCACCGCAGGCGGAATGTTGGCTGATCGTTTTCCTCTGTCCGCAGTGCTCCTTTTCCCGTCCCTAAGGTTCCAGCATCGGCGCGCTCAGCGATAATTTCCCTTCTTCGTTCAGAGAGACGGTGATCAACAGTGTCCACGTTTCGCCAGGTAGCAGCACGGCCCGATGCTCCACGCGCTCGGTGATGATACCATCTTGTGTGGTGTGCGCTAAAAAATTGAATGCGGCATCTTCTGTATTGGGGTTACTGATTTCGATAATATAGTTCTCCCCAAACGCCAAAGGCGAGAAAATGCTCACGCTCTGTTCCCAACCTAAATCGAAGAAAACGCCACCCGGAATGCCGCGCTCGCCCTGCGAGATGACATTCCCCTGGGGGTCGATCAAACGCATCTCCACCATTGCCGATCCAGCCGCTGCCTGAAAATAGTCGCCACCGGGTAGCGCGGGGATCACCGGTTCAAACATCCCTGACCAGCGGGCATGACCGCGCACCGTGCTTTCGTGGAAATCTTCCCAGGGGAGTTCGTCGGCGCTCCCGTCGGGGTTGCTGGCGATAACGCCGGTGGCATCGTACAGGCTGCGCGGTCGATTTTGAGCATCAATTTCGGCCACCAGGCTCACATGATCAATCTCGCCGTCTTTACTCCAATCGAAAAAAACAATATCGCCGGGTTGGTAGGGTGCGGCGTGCGCCAGCATCTGCCCAGAGTAGCTCAGATAGCGCCACATATCGTGAGCGTCGCGGGCATCGCGCCAGCGGTAAATATGCTCCGGGTGGGCGCGGTAATCCTGTTCCAGCGCAAACTGAATATTGTAGTCGCTTCCCCAGGTGTAGGCATCCAGCACCAGATCGGTGCAGTAGCCCGCCGCGTATCCGTGGTACGGTCCGCTCTCGCCGCGTTCGGCAACATACGGCATACCGATGTCTTTCTGGGCTTCTTCGAGTACTTTTTCGGGGAATGCTGTGAAATGGAGGTCTGTCAGGTCGGAATCGATATCAATCGGTTGGGAAGGCGGCTCGAAGGTGTAGCCCTCTTTGACGGGAGTCAGGACAGTAACCCGGGGTGGGTTGCCGGAAAAGAAGAAATACCCGCCCCTGTCGCTGCGCGTCAGTTCTCCCTCGGAAGTAGCAATAGTCACCAGCCCCAGTGGGCTTCCAATAGAATCTGTCACCCGACCACTGACGATAGCTCCCGGCTGTGTTTCGGTCAGCGTATAGATTTGGGCCACTTTGTGAGTATCGGCCTGAGTGAAGGCAATCGACGTTCCATCCTGTGAAAGCGCTACAGATTCGACGGCTGCCGGGGCGAGTGTGATCTCCGTATCCGTTTGTAGATCAAAACGATGGATTTCGGTGCGGCCTTCAACAAGCGTTAACGCTGCCAGACTCAACCCGTCGCCAGAAAGTGCTATCTGAGCACCTTTGACTTCCATGGCAGGTAGGGTTGCGATGCTTTTGACAGTGTCGCTTTGCTGGTCAAAGAGCAGAATCTCTAGTGTGTCGGGGTCTATTTGTGCCAGAGTGGCGATGATTCCCGCGCTATTGGAACTGGCGAGTTGCAGCAATTCGCGTTGGCGGCCATCCGCCGGGAAATTCAGGAACGAAGTTTGCGCCAGAACGCGATTATAAACATACAGGCGCATTTCGTCACCAAACGATGCCGCCAGCGAAGTCGCCTGGGACGAAAAAACTACCGTACGCCCATCTGGAGAAATGACCAGCGGCTCCCCGGAAGATGCATTGGCCTGTTGCCCTCGTGATCCCACCGAAGCGCGCAGCGTGTGGCCTGTCAGCCGGTCGTGAATAAAAACATCGGCGACGTTGTTGGTGTCCTCCAGCACCAGGTTTTCGGCCTGCGAGCGGAAGGCAACATAACGCCCATCGGCAGAGATGGATGGATGATCGGAGTCGCCCATCCCGCTGACTCCACGCTCGTTGACTGAAATGCGTTCTGTGATACCGGTCAGGCGGTCGTGGGTGTAAATTTGACTGAATTCGCCGCTCTCGCCTTCCCCCGGGACGAGTGTTCTTGCCGAGGTTTGGAAGACGACCACGCGACCATTGGCGGAGATTATCGGCTGCTCGGTTGGTGCGTCGGTCTGTTCCCCCGTGGACGAGATCGAAACGCGTTGGGTAATTCCGCTCATCCTATCGTGGATGAAAATATCTGCCACGCCGTTGGTGTCACCCTCCACGAGATGTTCTGCCTCGGAGCGGAACGCGACAAACCGCCCATCGCTGGAGATCGATGGCATGCCAGAAGCCCGATTGCCCATCTCGCCCGTACTGGAGACGGAAACGGGTTGCGGCTCGGTTGCTTCTTGTGCTTTGGTGTTCGTCGTCAACACAAAGGCGCAAAGCACGCAAAGGAGAGAAATTGGGTATTTCATGATTTTTAAAATTGGCAGCCGTAGCTCAAATGCTGTTTGTATCAGAAAACCAGGAATACAGGAATTTTTTTTCCTGGTTTTCTGATCAAATATAGCACATCATCATGTGGCATTGTCGAACTAGGTTGCTTGAGTTATAAAGGGTCTCTGAGATTTCGCAAGGTAAAGCCCAGATTTGGGGGTGTGGCGGG
>CALCSH010000281.1 GCA_937893815.1 uncultured Anaerolineae bacterium
TGATATTGCGGCCTTTACCATTGCGGTCGAAGATACCCGCTAATGCGATCAAATTCAGGGCCATGCCAAAGGCCAGGGAAATTTCGCCCAAACCGATGTCGCCGCCGAAGATATTCAGGTCGAAACCGGCGGTCTGCAACTCAAACTGGCCGATCAGGACTTGGCCGGTGTGGGCTGCATCACCGAGGCTGAGGTTACCCCCAGGGTGGAGTTGTACCAATTCGGCATTGCTCACCTCGAAGCCAATTCCGGGTTCCCCCAGCAGAATCACAACATCCGGCGTGGACGTCGTCAAAGTTACATCTCCCACAGGAGCATTGATCTCGTCTTCAATTTGCACATCCGCGGCCACAATCGTGATGTCGCCAAGCTGCGCTTCAATCACCGCACCGGGCAACTGCTCGAAAATGCCAATGCCATCCCCATCACTGTCGGCGTTGATGAAGAGATCGCCCGCCGCCAAGATGACAGCCCCGGCATCGAGGGTGATGCCGTCCTCAGCGATCAATTCAATATCGCCCTCGCTGCGGACTTCACCAGCGATGGTGATCGTTTCAGCGGCATAGGCCACGCTCTGGGTCGCAGATACCCGTGTGGCAGCATCTTGTGTAATTTCGGTTGTGGCAGCCAGGGTAATGCGCTCAGCCCCCACATCGTTACTGACTTTGATTTCTTCGGCAGCAACTTCCAACTCACCTACCAGGGTAATATCTTCGATGATTTCCAGTTGCGCGGTTGGCGCTTCGACGCTCAGGCTTTCGACGCTCTCATCGAACTGCACCATGCTTGATCCGGCGGTTACTTCCTGATCTGCCAGGGTGGTCTGTGAGGCAGTCAGCTTGACCTTCAGGGTGTCCAGGCCACCACCGCCGGATACTGCCAGCGTACTGGCATCGTCTTCAAGTTCGGCCTCGACCTGGTCGTCCTCCTCGGTGCCGGTCACGCGCACATCCGAGGCAACCATCACCAAAGCGGCGTTGGTCTGCGTATTGGTCAAAGAAATATCCTGCGACCCGCTGACGATCACACCGGCATTGAAGGTGCCATCTTGTACCGCCACCTGGCTGCTGCCGCTGATTATCACTCCGGAGTTGTGCTGGTTATTCTGCAACTGAATATCTTGACTATTCAAAAGCACCAACCCGGCATCGAAGATGCTGTCGGTGATCGTCAGGTTAGATGTACTGATAACACTTACCCCGGCGTCAAAATTCATGTCGCGCAACTGCACGCTGCCGCTGATATTGCTCAGACCCACACCGCCCGCCAGATGGGTGGCTGCGCCATTGGCGCCACCTTGTAAGGTCAGTTCCCCCGCAAAGTTATTCAGGTGTACAAACTCAGTGAAGTGACCGCCTTCTATATAAATGGTGTCATCATCGGGGGTCAGGCCGCCGGTCACGGCATTGAGGGCATCCTGGATGGGAGTGGTAGAAACAGCACAGTTGGCCGCGCTCTGGCAGTCGCCGCCGGAGGGCAGGTAACTGTGCTTGACGCCACCAACGAAGAAGTAGGGATCGGGGACGATGACAGTGGAAGTGCTTTCTTCTGCTTCCGCATCCCCCTCTTCTATTTCCGCTTCTTCATTATATATATCATCATCGCGCCGCTTCTCATCAACAATGATCTCCGTTTCTATGATGATCTCTACCTCGGTACCCTCGGCATTGGCGAGCTTCATGCAAGGATCATTCTCATCCAAACCAGATGAGTCTTCGACGACGATGATCTTTTTACATTCAGTGCTAAGCGATTCGTCAACGACCGAGTTTGAAACTGCAACAGATAATTCCAACCCATCATCGGAAGCTGGCTCTTCTGACTCCAGATCACTAACCAGGCTCACATTTTCAGGATCGCTCTCCGCTTCTGCGTCGGCATCGGGTGTAGCAACTACCGATGCAACTACCTCTGCATCGGTATCTGCATCGGTATCGGTTGTTGTCCCTTCATTAGAGGATGATTCGTTGATGGATGGCTGTGCGCTTTTCTCATCGGTGATCTCCGCCTGTATCTCATCGGCGGTTTCACTCGTTGTTACTGGAGCGGCATCCGCTGGCGTCTCCCCATTCCCCTCGGCATAGGCTGCCCCCCCGGGGATCGCCAGGAGCACGAGAACGGCAATCATGACCAGCACGCGCATCCAACCGACGAAAATGCGCCGGCGGTTATTGATGGTGTGATGAAACGAAGTGCCGTTCCGAATAGACATATTTCTACGTTGACACAAAAGATAAAACTTCGCTGTGCGCCCGGAGCCACTGCACAATATCGTCTATCGAACGAACCGCATAAGAAGCCCCTGACTTCGTGGTCAGTGTTCCCGTAGCGGCATCGATACTCAACAATTGCAAGTGTGGATGTTGACTGAATTGTGAAAAGAAAGCGTCGGAAGCGAGGCGGTTTATATCGAATACTACGAAATCGAAACTTGAAAAATCGTGGGAGGCGGTCAAATCGTCAATCCGATGGAGTTCGAATTCAATGCTTTCAGCCAGGTTGGTCTCCAACCCGGCAATCAAAACAGAATTTCCACAAAGAAGTACTCGTTTCATAGCCTACGATGCAAAAAAAGGGTACACTTGTATTTTAATGTACAAAGTATAATATATCCCCCAGAATTTGCTACTATACTTAAGTATAAAAAAGGTCTAGTGTCGGATCACTAAACCTTTTTGCGAGAGAGAAGAAGTCGAACTTCTTCGTAAAATTTGCGCAGTTTCACCTGGGCCATGTAAAAGTTCGACTTCTTGCATCCTCCAGAATATTGAGATGATACGCCAAGAGTTACGTATCAGAGCTTTTTTGATGAAGGTGAGCGATGGCCTGGGCACGGTTTTCGACGTTCAGGCGTACGATGATCTGCCCCATATGGTATTTGACAGTCTGTTCAGTGATGTTCATAGCAGCGCTCACTTCTTTATAGGTCAACCCCTCGGCCACCTTTTGCAGGATCTCCCATTGGCGCGGCGTCAGTGAATCGTCCATTCCCTGTTCAGATGGATCTGCACCAGGTTGCTGGTCTGCCTGGGCTAATTTTGTCATCAGACGTTCAGCGATGCCCGGGCTGAAGGCCGCCTCGCCGCGCAGCAAGCCCACCAATAGTTGACAAAGCTGGTTGGCCTCCAGATCCTTGTAGAGATAACCCGAAGCGCCGCTCTTGATGGCTTCATAGAGATGATCTTCTGCCTCAGGGATGGTCAGGATCACCACCTGGACTTCGGGCATTTCATTCTTGATGGCCCGGGTCGCTTCCAGACCGTCCTGCCCCGGCATATTGAGATCGAGTATGGCAACATCAGGGCGCAGGGCGCGCACTTTTTCGACCGCCTCGAGACCATCCCGTGCAGTGCCAACCACCGTCAAGCCGCGCGCCGTCAGCAGGTTGCGCAAACCATCCAAAAACAGGGGGTGATCGTCGGCCAGCAAAAGCCGCAGACTCCTGATATCTGCCAGTTCATCATTCTCGTAACTGGGTAAGAGAAGCGGCAAGCTGACGATCAGGCGCGTCCCTTTACCTGGCGAGGCACGAAATTCCAGTTTTCCACCCACATGCTCGGCGCGCTCGCGCATGATTGCGAGCCCAAATTGAACGCTGCTCCCCGGATCAGTTTTCTCATCAGAGGGCTGAAAACCAATCCCGTCATCCGTGATCATTATTTGAACCTGGTTCTCCGAAACATGGAAATCCAAATCTACCCGCGTAGCCTGGGCATGTTTGGCTACATTGGTGAGCGCTTCCTGGATGATGTACGTAACCTGCTCATCCACGTTAGACGGAAAGCGCGTCTCGTTGGGCATAATTGGAGACCAGAAGTGCACATCCAGCCCGTAGCGGTTTTTGAACTGCTCCAGGTAGACGGGCAAAGTATCGAAGATGGATTTGCGCGTGGGGAGAGTTACGGAAGGTTCAATACCAGTTTTGGGACGCAGGTCTAATAAATGGTCACGCAGTTCAGCGTGCGCTTCACGAGCTGCCTGTGCGAGCTGTCCCAAATTGGTTTTGGCTGCATCAAAGTGCTCCTTCTCCAACAGAGTTTGGACCGCCTCAACCTGGACATTGATATAGCCCAAAACCTGCCCCAACCCATCGTGTAACTGGCGATGTAATTGAGTGCGCTCTTCCATCGCTACCAGGGCGCGCTCTTTTTCCAAGATTTGAGCTTGGGCTTGTTCGCGAACTTCCATTTCGGTTTGTAAGGACAGGTTGGCTGCGGCCAGTTGATCTTCCATACTCTTGCGCTCGGTAATATCCCTTTGGATCGATAAGGAATGCTGCAAATTCCCATCCCGATCTCTCACCACTCCCGCGCTGAGCAGCACCGTGCGCCGCTCCCCGCTCTTGGAAATGATGATCATCTCCTCATTAAGCAGTTCCCCGCTTGCG
>CALCSH010000282.1 GCA_937893815.1 uncultured Anaerolineae bacterium
ACATTCCCGAAAGCGCTATGGTGATTGTGGCGCACCCTGACGATCCTGAATTTTCCTGCGCCGGAACAGTTGCCCGCTGGGCCAAAGCCGGAGCGCGCATTTCCTATGTGCTCTGCACCAGCGGCGATGTCGGCATCGCCGAACCCGGCATGACGCGCCAGGAAGCGGCCAAAATCCGCGAGACCGAAGAGCAAAACGCCGCTACTATCCTCGGCGTGCAGGAAGTCGTCTTTTTACGCGAGCCGGACGGCATGCTGCAGGCCACGCTGGAATTGCGCAAAAAACTGGTGCGCGAGATCCGCCGCTTCCGCCCGGAGGTGATTATCACCGGCGACCCGACCGTGGTGTGGGCCTCCGATCGCTACATCAACCACCCCGATCATCGCGCCGCCGCTACCGCCGCCCTGGATGCCACTTTCCCCGCCGCCGGTCAGCCCAATCTCTTTGAAGAACTCGCCGAGGAAGGGCTATCCGCTCACAAGCCGCGCAAGGTATTTGTCACCTCCTGGGGCGAGGTAGATTTGTATGTCAATATCAGCGAAACCATTGATCTCAAAGTTGAAGCCTTGCGAGCTCACAAAAGTCAGATGAAGGACAACGACCCCGAAGAGCGCATCAAAGAATGGGCTGCCGGGCGCGGCAAAGGCAAAGAAATGGCCTACGCCGAGGCTTTCCGCGTGATTACCCTGGTAGACGATGAAACCTGGGAAAAGACGAAGGGGCGCGTGTTGCCAACGAATGACTGACGACCGAAGACGGATGACCGGCCTATTCTGAGCCAGCATCGGTCTTTAGTCTTCCATTTCCCGTCATCAAAAAGGAATTTTATACGATGGATTTCTCACAACTCGTTAAAGAACGTTACAGTGTGCGTGGCTACAAGCCCGACCCCATTGAAGACAAAAAATTGCAGCAGGTTCTCGAGGCCGCCCGGCAGGCGCCGACCGCCGCCAATATGCAGCCCTTCCAGCTCATCGTCATCCATACGGAAGGCCGCGCAGCCGATCTGCGCCGCATCTATGACCGCGACTGGTTTGTAAGCGCCCCACTGGTGATTGTCGGCTGCAATATCCCCTCCAAAGCCTGGATACGCGATGACAAAGCCAATTACAGTGTGGTAGATATCGCCATCGTCATGGATCATCTCATCTTGCAGGCCGCGGCCCTGGGGCTGGGCACTTGCTGGATCGGGGCCTTCAACGCCCAGGCCACCCGTCAAATCCTCGGCCTGCCCGAAGGCGTGGACCCGATTGTTATGACTCCCCTGGGCTATCCCGATGCCCCGCCGCGCGGCACCGAGCGCAAACCGCTCGAACAGCTGGTACGCTACGAGCGATGGTAGCGCTATGACAGAAGACCGAAGACGGATGACGGAAAAGAGCAACTGTCAGTCCACCGTCTCCGGTCATCCGTCAACGGAGTTCCTATGCACACCCTCCAGATTGACCCTCACAACCCCAAAGACGTCCGTCAATTCATCCGGTTCCCCTTTGAGTTATATCGCGGCAATCCTTATTGGGTGCCGCCATTGCTGGGGGAAATGAAAACTGCCCTCGATCCCAAGAAACACCCCTTTTATCAGCACAGCCAGGCGGCTTTTTTCATTGCCGAAAAGAGCGGCAAAACAGTTGCCCGCATCGCCGTTCTCGACAATAAACGCTATCGAAAAAATAGCGGTACCGATACTGGATTATTCTACTTTTTCGAGTCGATTGATGACATCAGAGCCGCCCGCGCTGTTATAGATGCCGGGGCGCAATGGGCCAGAAAACAGGGTATCACCACCCTCGTAGGGCCAAAGGGTTTGGCTCAGGGTGACAGCATCGGGATGCTGGTAGAGGGTTTCGACTTCCTCCCGGCGATGGGGATTGCCTACAATATGGCCTACTACCCCCGTCTGATGGACGAGCTTGCTTTCACCAAAGAATCCGATTTGCTCTCCGGTCATCTCCACCGCGACACGTTTGTGATGCCAGAGCGTATCCACGAACTGGCCGGGCGCGTGCAAAAACGGCGCGGCATGCACGTGCGCCGCTTCGAGAGCAAAGACGAGTTACGGCAATTTATTCCACAAGTGCGCGAAGTTTATAATCAGGCCTTTGCCACGGTGCCGGAATTTGTGCCGATCACCGAGGCCGAAGTCTGGCTGATCGCCGACAAAATCCTCTCGATTGCCGACCCGCGCCTGATTAAACTGGTCTTCAAAGAAGACACCCTGATCGGCTTTATGTTCGCCTACCCCAACATCAATCGGGGCATACAAAAAGCCCGCGGGCGCCTCTGGCCCTTGGGCTGGTGGCACCTGATACGCGAGTTCAAACGCACCAAACGGCTTGATATCAACGGCATCGGCCTACTGCCCCAGCATCAGGGTGTCGGGGCAACTGCGGTACTCTTCAGCGAACTGGAGAAGACCATCCGCGATGAGCGCTTCTTGCATGGCGACATCGTTCAGGTCAACGAACTCAACCTGAAGAGCTTCACCGAGATGGATCATCTGGGTGTGCAATGGCACAAGAAACACCGCGTGTACAAGAAGCTTATTTGACTCCACTGCAAAAAGACATTTTCACCGCAGAATGCGCAGAGAACGCCAAGATTTTTTGGACGATTTCGCAGAAAAATGGCTTCTTTTTTGCTAATTTCGCACTTTTAAAACTCTGCGCTCTCCGCGTTCTCGGCGGTGAAGGGTTTTTGTAGTAGAGTCTTATTTAGAACTCCGAGATTTTGAAAATTTCGGAGTTCTCACAGGAGATTCCCATGCTCAATATCGGTGACTCTGCTTCGCTCACCAAAACCTTCAGCGACGAAGATGTGCGCGCCTTTGCACAGATTTCCGGGGATGCGAATCCCATTCACCTGGATGATGACTACGCCGCGGGGACGCGCTTCGGCAAGCGGCTGGTTCACGGCATCCTAACCTCGGGGTTGATCTCCGCTGTGTTGGGAACCCAACTCCCAGGGCCGGGCAGTATCTACATCCAGCAGACGCTTAATTTCCGGGCACCAGTCTATATCGGCGATACGATCACTGCCACGGTGACACTGACGAAACGGCGTGAGGGCAAACCCATCGCCACTTTCGAGACCGTTTGCACCAATCAGGATGGCGTCACCGTAATTGACGGCGAAGCGGTGTTGCTGCTGCCCTGAGAAATACCGGTCAAATCTATGCACCCAAAAATCGAAATTCGCGGCCTGCACATTGCACGCAAAAAACAATCCATCTTGCGCGGCGTCAGCTTTGCGGTGCAACCCGGCGAAGTGATGATGCTCATCGGCCCCAGCGGGAGCGGTAAATCAACGCTGCTGCGCGCCATCAATCGCCTGCTGGAACCTCCACCCAACAGCATCCTGCTCGATGGCGAAGACATCACGGGCCTGCCAGTTACAGAACTGCGCTGCCGCGTAGGCATGGTCTTTCAGCAGGCCAGTATGTTTCCCGGCACGGTAGCTGAAAACATCGCCCACGCCGCCACATTGCATAAAACAATCCTACCGAAAGAGCGTATATACGAGCTTCTTGAGGCCGTATCCCTCTCCCAAGAATTTGCCGCAACCGATGCGGCACAACTCTCCGGTGGTGAGGCACAGCGCGTTGCGCTGGCGCGCACATTAGCAACCTCCCCCGATATGCTGCTGCTTGACGAACCAACCTCGGCACTCGACCCGCACGCCACGCGTCAGGTGGAAGAAACCCTGTTGCGCCTGAACCGCGAGCGCGGCCTGACATTAATCTGGGTGTCGCACACCATCGAGCAGACGCGCCGCGTGGGAGGCAATGTGGTGCTACTCAATCAGGGGCAGGTACAGGCATCAGGCCGCGTGGCCGATGTGCTTGATCCGAATGGATCCAACCAACAAGCGCTGGATTTCGCTGCTGGCGAAGACATCCGCTCAAAATAGAATACAGGAGGTCATACAATGATTACACTCCCTGAATTTCCGCTGGATGGCCTGGGGCGGATTGGCGCGGCGGCGATACTGATTCTCATCTCACTGATTATTTCCCGCTGGCGTGAGGCCGATCTCGAAAAAGATTTGTTGATTGCGACGTTGCGCAGTTTTGTGCAACTCATTGCGATTGGCTATGCGCTGGAATTCATTTTCAATCTGGATTCCCCCTTGTGGACATTGACCCTCCTGGTGCTTATGACCACCATCGCCGGAAGGACAGCAGCCCAGCGCGGCAAAAATATTCCCCATGCGCAATGGGTGGCGCTGGTCTCGATTGGTCTGGGCAGCGCACTCACATTGGGAATTCTGGTGGCTGTCAACGTTTTTACCTTCGACCCGCAAACGATTATCCCCGTGGGCGGCATGGTGATCGGCAACTCGATGTCAGTGGCGGCGCTGGTGATGAAGCGTCTGGCGAGTGATTTCCACGACCAGCGCAACCTGATTGAGACATCACTGGCGTTAGGGGCTACCAGCCAGCAAGCCGCCCGCCCGCAGTTGCGCACATCCCTGCAAAGCGCCATGATCCCGATTGTGGACACGACCAAAACCACCGGCCTGATTAAACTCCCCGGGGCGATGACCGGTATGATCCTGGCTGGCGCTTCCCCAATGGAAGCGGTACAGATTCAGATTGTGGTGCTGTATATGATTATCGGCGCGTCAGCCTTCACCGGCCTGACAGCCAGCTATTTGACCTATCGCCAATTTTTCACACCGGCGCATCAATTGTGTTTCGCCGATTGATATTATCCGGCAGTGTATGCCCATTGATCTAAGGCAAACCCCCAATGCTTCTGAACAGTAGAGATTATCTCTGCGCCGAGTGTATAGCGATTCTTTTTGTAGCCATCCAGACCAGAGATATAACGCTCGAGAACCGGTCTGCACGCCGAAAAATTGGGCAGATTAAACTTCTCGTAGATGCGCCGTAAATGGAGCAGTGGTGCGGCTTCCAAATCTTCGAAGCGAATTTCCAGCAAGTTTTCCGGGGGGATTAAATCTCGGGTACCCAGATACTTCTTCATCAATTGCTGATAGAACCACAGGATGTTGGCATCAACCTCGCCAGGAAGCACATCTTGCAACTGTGTGATGCGCAACGTTTTTTGGTACAGCCGTTGAGTGGAGGGATAGACGGTATAGGGATTGCGATACAGGAAGATAAATTTGGCATCCGGGAAGATTTCCAGCAGCGTCTCGATACGCCCGGTGTTCACTGGATTCTTGGTTACCAGCCGCCGTCCGCTGGCTCGCAGGGTAGCCTTCTTCAAAATCGCGATATAAGCGTTCTCCCATTCCGACTGTACGCGCCGCGAAACCCCTTCCCAGAGTACATATTTTCGGAAATATTCTCTGGCTTTGCGCGGAAACGACCACTGGTGATAAAACGAATACGGCAGCAAATTCACCATCGCAAATTCTTCTTCTTGCGGGCTGTCCAACGACCAGGCCATATTATCCATCATGCGCGTGGGCGGCAGCAGCAGATTGACCAATGGCTTCAGCACCCGATCACCCAGCAACGAAAACCCCGGAGCAACCGCCTGCCAGGTGGAGACATAGCCAAAACGCGTATCCTGGGTCAGTAAATTATGCAACCAGGTTGTGCCACTGCGCCAGTGACCGATGATAAAAATTGGCGCCTGATCAATGCGGCTATTTTGGATTACACTCCCAAATCGATTATGCTCAATAGCACGCAAAGGTGACGTTAGAATACTCAGCAACGATATGCGCCGCGCACGCTGACCAAATATCGAATCCACGCCGTTATTGTCTCGCAAGAGCTTCACCCAGTTGGAAAATGGCCCCAAAGCAAGGGGATGTAATTCTTCGAGTAAATTCTCGTATTTTACCATCAGCTTACCCCCTCCCCGCGGACAAGTTTTTCAAATATTTGTCGCGAGCCGTAATAACGTTCAATCAGCCTGGCGTTATTCTCTCGAATGGATTTCAAGGGTTCCGAAATACGCGCCAGATAATTGCGCACAATTGCTTTGGGGATGCGCCCAACCAGGAACCGCTGCACCGGTGAAACCCGCAGACTGGCCGTATCATAATAATCAATGAGCGTTTTTCTGCGGAACTTTAGCAAATGCTCCAACTCGTCACCGTCGATATAATTACCTGAATGAAAATTTTGGATCGCAAAGGCATGTTCTGGCAAAACGGACCGCTCCAATCCATAGAGCGGCAGCACCTCTTCAATAAATTCGCGCGCACTCACGCGGCACTGCTTCCCGCCGCCCAAATTGAAGATTTCCCCACACACAAAATCATTCTCCAATGCCTGCACCAAGGCATAGCCCGCATCGCAGGCGTGGCACCATTCCAGGGCGGTGTTCAGGGGCATATGGAACATCAGCGGCTGGATTTTGAGATTTTTGGTAAGGATGCCGCATAAGCGCAAAATCGTCCACTGCAGGCTGGAATTCTGGATTAACTGCTCGGCTTCGATTTTGGTCTTGGCGTATTCATCCCCATCGCTGGGAATAAGCGGATCCCCCACGCGGATATCTGGATTGGCGAGGCGGTCGCCGTAGACCGAGATGGAGGAGGTGTAAATCAGCCGGGGGGCAGGATTCTGCGCTTGCATGGCTGCCAGCAACGAGCGAGTCCCGCCTACGTTAACCTGCCAGGCCAACTCAGGCTGGTGGTCGGCCAACGGCGGAATCAGCGCGGCAATATGCAATACGGCATCAACTCCAGCCACGGCCTGGCGCACATCGTCGGGGTTGCGTAAATCCCCCCAGACGATATCCACTTGATCCAAATAGGGCTTGAAGAGTTTGCGCTCTACCGGATGGTCGAGGCTGAGAATACGAATTTTGTAGTGGTCTTCCCGCCGGAGCAGCTCTTTGAAAGCCTCAAAACCAACTTCGCCAGATGCACCTGTAAGTAAGATTTGTTTTTTCATCATCTCCCAAATATATCTTTGAGCACTCAAATCCCCCAGATGTCTCGCACCATCGAATGGATGACATCCGTCAATACTTACGATGACGCGCGTCATCTGCCCCTGGCTCATCTCCATCCGGCGGCGCGGTTTTTCTACCCTTGTGATATGATGAGATCATGGAGTCACGCCCGATCGAACCCGGATTGCTGCGCATTTTTCGCTACTTCACCAGCATCGCCATGGCGTATTTTGCTGGCCTGGTGCTGTATACGGCCATTCAAACCGGCGCGGGCGATACCTTCCCCCAAATTCAGTCGTATCTCAATTTTGGCATCAACCTGATCCTGTTGGGCTATCTTTATTGGGGTTGGTTGCAACGCAAATTCAAGCACTATTATCTCCCCCTGGCGTTGATCGCAGCCACGGTGGTACCCATATTTAGCAATCTGATTTATCTGGCCGCGCCACAGGAGCAGGCCATCGATACCATCATTCGCAGTTGGCTGCTCTTCCCGATTATGGTCGTGCCGCTGGTGCTGATTGCCTGGCAGTACCGCTTCCGCTATGTCGTGGCTTTTATTTTATTTGCTACGATTGTGGAATATTGGGTTTTGTTGCCGCGCATGACCACGATCAATTTCGATACCGTGCCCATTATCGGCGTGCCGCTGATTCGGGCTTTTGCCTTTGGCACCGTGGGGCATATCGTCACCCGGCTGATCGATACGCAACGCGGTCAACGCAAACAATTGCTACGCGCCAATATGCGCCTGAGCCAGCACGCCAACACGCTGGAGCAGCTTGCGACGAGCCGCGAGCGCAACCGCCTGGCGCGCGAGTTGCACGACACCCTGGCGCATACACTCAGCGGGCTGGCGGTTAATTTGGAGGCGATTAAAATTGTATTGGGTGATGAAACTCCCGAGGCGCGAAAAATGCTCAACCACGCTCTAGAAAACACGCGCACTGGCCTCAATGATACTCGCCGGGCGCTCAAAGATTTGCGCGCGCAACCGATCGAAGAACTGGGGTTGGGTATTGCAATTCGCAATCTGGCCCACGACGCGGCAGCCCGCGCCGGACTGACTCTTCACGCCAATCTCAACAGCCAGCTACCCGATCTGACGCCCGATGCCGAGCAGGCACTCTATCGCATCGCGCAGGAATCGCTCGAGAATATCGTCAAACACGCCGCCGCAGAAAATATTTCGATTTCAATGATTTTTTCGGATTCGCGTTTGGTCTTATCGATTGCGGATGATGGCGCCGGGGGCGAGTTGGCGAGTCTGGATTTGGGCGATAAACACGGCCTGCAAGGTATGCGGGAACGAGCAGCGGTGTTGGGTGCCGCACTGGATGTAAGCAGTACCACCGGGGAGGGCACCCGCGTTCAAGTCACGTTGGAGATTTTCGATGATTAATGTGCTTATCTGCGACGACCAGCCTATTGTCTGCGAGGGGCTGCAAACCATTTTGCACGCCAGCCCGGAGATCAACGTTCTGGGCACCGCTCACGATGGCTCGGATGCACTGGCGATGCTGGAGCAACTTCAGCCGGATGTCGTATTGATGGATTTAAAAATGCCCGTCATGAATGGGATTATCGCCACGCGCAAAATCAGGCAAAAATACCCCCACATCCGAGTGCTGGTACTAACCACCTACGATGACGACGAATGGATTTTTGATGCCATCCGTTCCGGCGCGGCGGGCTACCTGCTCAAAGATACGCCCCCGGAAGATTTGATTGCCGCCATTCTGGGAACTGCGGCGGGGAAAACATTTTTAGATCCCGATATTGCCGGACGAATCACGGCCAGCTATCGCGAGCAAGTGCCTGTCAGTAGCCCGCCAACCAATTTGCAACTCAGCCCGCGCGAGCTTGATATTTTGGCATTATTAGCCCAGGGTCTATCCAATGCCGATATCGCCCAGCAGCTTTTCTTGAGCGATGGCACAGTGCGCAACTATACCAGCGAAATCTTCAAAAAAATGGGCGTCTCCGACCGCACGCAAGCCGCAGTTTTGGCGCTGCGTTTCGGATTGGTCGATATAAATTAATCACTCAAGCCGGTCATCTTGGCGCTGATCTGCCACAACCGCGCCGCGGCTTTCAAGTCATGCGTTTTCGGGTCAGAAACAATCGCCTTTCCGCGATAGTAATATTGCCCCGTCTTGCCTTCCACCTCGGGTGAGGTCGCCAAAAAAATACTGGTGCCTGCGCCCTCTTCGGGTGAAATACCTCGACTAAATACCAATGGCTGGAAGAGCTTGCCCAATATTCCGTTATTCTGGCTGCCGATGCGCGTGTTAACCAGCCCGGGATGCAGTGCGTTGGCTGTCACACCCGTTCCTTCCAACCGACGGGCCAACTCATAGGTAAACATAATATTAGC
Organism: uncultured Anaerolineae bacterium; assembly: GCA_937893815.1. Classification (GTDB taxonomy): domain Bacteria; phylum Chloroflexota; class Anaerolineae; order Anaerolineales; family UBA11858; genus NIOZ-UU35. The sequence continues at coordinate 9,256 of CALCSH010000282.1, forward strand.
GAATTTTGAGCGTCCGTAGGCCACCCAGCCCATATAGAATCGTTCTCCTTTCAAACGGTCAAAATTCAAGGCATTACCACGATGCGCACCAGAAGCGATATTAACAACCCGCGCTGGTGCGCTGGCTTTCAGCAGATCGAGCAATAAATTGGTCAATAAGAAATAGCTGAGGTGGTTGAGGGCGAAGGTCATTTCGATGCCGTCTTCGCTGAATTGCCTGCGCATAAAAAAAGCG
>CALCSH010000283.1 GCA_937893815.1 uncultured Anaerolineae bacterium
CGGAGAGCGCAGAGTTTTAAAAGTGCGAAATCGGCAAAAATGAAGCCATTTTTCTACGAAATCATCAAAAAATATCGGCGTTCTCTGCGCACTCTGCGGTGAAAATGTCTTTTTGCAGTGGAGTCATTGATCATTCTCAAAAACATGGGTGCGCAAGGGTGCCTGAGTACCTTTGCACACCCATGTTTTCGAATACACTGACCTCAAAGAACGGTGGCCAGGCAAAAATGCCTGGCCACCTTGGGGTAAAACATCTTAGAGGTCGGGCAATTCAGCTGTTACGTTCTCATTCCACCAGTACATACCATATTCGGCCTCAAGCCCAGGCGCACCTGGTGCAAATTGGTCGATATCGCTATACTGGAAGCTCTTGCCTTCTTCGATAATCAGGGTGCCTTGATTGTCGGTGATGGGGCCGGTGAAAATATTGAAGCGATCGAAATCGCCTGCCAGCATCTGCGCTAATGTATCGCGCACTAACTGAACATCTTCAGCGGGGAGGTCAGCAATACCCGGTTGTGGGGTTTCACCATCCATGAAGCCATAGAGACCCAAACCACCATCGGAGGCCTCAAAGTAATGCCAGCCGAACTCATAGGTACCAGCACGAACGGCCTCAGTGATCTCGGAAAAAATCGGACCCCAAACCCAATAGGGTGCAGTCAGACATTCGTCCAGCGTGCAGGAGCCAGACCAGTCGTAGGTAATACCATAGACGCCGTCACGGGCAGCTGCCGCCAATGCAGAAGCAGGCGTGTCTGCACCAGTGATGACGACATGAGCACCAGCGTCAAATAGAGAATCAGCACCTTCACGCTCGATAATCGGGTCGTGCCAGGTGTTGATCCAACGGATATCGACGGTGCATTCCGGGCAAGTTCGTTGAACGCCAAGCGCATACGCATTGAACAGACGTAATTCTTCGGGGATCGGGAAAGTCGCCATGCCGCCAATTTTGGTCGCGCCATCAGCTTTTGCGCGCGAACCGGACAGCATACCTGCCAGGTATTTCATATCTTCCATGGCGCCAAACATGTTGCCAAAGTTGGTCATGTTGGATTTGTAGCCGCTGATGTGAATGTACCCGATTTCGGGGAATTCTTCAGCAACAACTTCCATGGAGTCCATGTAACCAAAGGAACCGCCAAAGATCAGATCAAAGCCCTTGCGGGAGAGTGCGCGAAAAACCTGTTCGGAATCCGCGCCTTCGGCGACAGATTCAAGGTATGCCGTGTGAACACCTTCAACATTTTCCTGTAGGTACTGCAGACCATCATACTGGGCCTGAGACCAGCCACCATCATCGTGGGTGCTGAGCATCACAACCGCAACATTGAATTTACCTTCTTCAATATCAGGAATCTGCAAAGAACCAGAATCGGCAGGTTCTGCAGCAGGCTCTTCTGCCATAGCTTCTTCTGCGGCGGGTTCCTCAGCTTCGGTGGCTTCTTCTTTCGGTGCACAAGCTGTCAAAAGCATGGCACTAATCAGCAATATGCTAAGCAGCCAAAATATTTTATGTTTCATGTTTAATACTCCTCCAGATTAGAGATTGGATAAATGTGAAACTGGTTATTGTCGATTATGGGTGCGCTTGTCTACCTCCTTTCATACATGATATCGATATCTTTCGGGACTATCATACTCGGATACGCTAAATCTTGCTATTAGCCGTTTTTCCTATTTTTCTAGTCAATCGACCATAATTCGCAAAAGAGCCAACCGGGAGAATTAATTAAGGCACAACCCAGGTACCTGTTTCACCGCGCAGCGCCCGTTGAATATTCGGGGGGTCGGTGATAAGGGCTTTTTTGCCGCCTTCTTTCAAGAACTTGACAATCGCCTGAACTTTAGGCAGCATACTGCCGGGGGCAAAGTGGCCTTCTGCGATATATTTCTCGGCTTCCGCAACGGTCATTTCGTCAAGCCATTTTTGATTCGGTTTATTGAAGTTGATGGCAACTCTTTCAACCGCAGTCGAGATGACCAGCAAATCGGCATGGATCAGGTTCGCCAGCAGGCCTGATGCGAAATCTTTATCGATAACCGCTTCAACGCCACTCAGCTCGCCGCCTTCATTTTCAACCACGGGAATTCCACCGCCGCCAACTGCAATCACCGAGAAGCCACTTTCGATTAACTTTTTAATGGCTTCCACTTCGACGATATTCACCGGTAATGGGGATGGCACCACCCGACGCCAACCGCGTCCAGCATCTTCAACAAAATCCTGGCCTTCCGCCATGCGTTTCTTGGCAGTTTCTTCATCCAGAAAGGAGCCAACTGGCTTGGATGGCTTCGCAAAAGCGGGATCATCGGCATCAACCTGCACTTGCGTGACAACCGTGACAGCTTGCTTTTGCATGCCGCGTTTCTTGAACTCATTGCGTAGTGATCGTTGCGCCATATAGCCGATCGCGCCTTGTGTATCTGCGCCGCAATAATCCATAGGAACGGCATGCAGTTCATGCATCGACAATTCGGAACGGCGCAGGATAAATCCGACCTGAGGACCGTTGCCATGCGTGATAACGACATCCCAGCCATCTTCGATCATTCCAGCGATATGACTCATCGTTTCCTGGATGGCAGCAAACTGATCCGGGATCGACTGTTTGGTTTTGTCCACAATCAGAGCATTACCACCAATCGCGACAACAGCAACTTTTTTCTGTGTCATCGATCTACCTCATCGTGAGGGCCATGACGGCCTTCTGAGCGTGCATACGATTTTCAGCTTCATCGAAGACGACCGAGTTGGGGCCGTCCATGACTTCGCTGGTAACTTCAATATCCCGATCGGCAGGCAATGGATGCATGTAGATGGCATCTTCTCTTGCCAGGGACATCTTGCGCTGATCGGTGATCCAGCTCTTGTATTTATCCTGAAGCACTTTGCCTTCTGCGGCATCCTGCGTGGTCATCAAGGGACCCCAGGATTTTGCATAGACAATATCTGCGTCTTTGAAGGCTGCTTCCATATCATCGGTAACTTCGAAACCAGCGCCTGCTTTGCGCGCTTCTTCTTTGGCTTGTTCCATGATCTCGGGCATGAGCTTGAACTCAGGCGGATGCGCCAGAACCACATCCAGACCAAAGCGCGGCATTTGCAAAATCAGCGATTGCGGTACCGATACCGGTTTCAGGTAGGAGGAAGCATAGGCCCAGGAAACTACCATTTTCTTGCGGCGCAGGTCACGGCCTTTCTTTTCCATGATGGTCATCAGATCGGCCAGACACTGGTGTGGGTGGTAGATTTCGCACTGCATATTGAGTACAGGAACGCGGGAGGCGCTGGCAACCAGGTTGAGATAACGGTTACCAATGCCAAAATCTACGTGGCGGATGGCGATGCCATCAAAATAACGTCCGAAGATTTCGCCCATTTCTGTCTCGGTATCGCCATGAGAGATTTGCGTGGTACGGCTTTCGATGAAGGCAGCATGTCCGCCTAATTGAGCCATACCCGCTTCAAAGGAGCCGCGGGTGCGCGTGCTGGAAAAGAAAAACAACATCGCCAGCACTTTATCACGCAGATAAGCATGGGGTTCGCCAAGGGCACGTTTGCGCTTCAGGTCCCAGGCTACATCTAGAACAGTTTCGACTTCTTCCTTGCTGAAGTCCAGGTCGCCGATCAGGTCTCGGCCTCTCAAATCGGATTGCATATTAGTCTCCTTGTTGGTATGGGAATTAGGTATCAGGAATTAGGGATCAGGTTTAGGAAACACGCTCCTAATGCCTAATTACCCAATCTCCTAATCCCTAATCACCTGATTCCTGATTTACTGTCCTACTCCGTCTTTCCTGAAACCAACGCCAGCAATGCCATGCGCATGACAACGCCATTGAAGGCTTCCTGCCAGTAACGGGACCAGCGGGTGATGTCCACATCGGGAGGAATTTCATCCATACGAGGTAAGGAGTGGAGCAAGATTGAGTCCGATTTGGCTTTGTTCACGAGCAGATCACGGGTGATTTTGAAATTAGCCGGGGTCATGCCTACATCGCCAGCGCGCTCGTCACGAGACTTTGTATAGTCAGGCTGCACCGTCGGCTCAACCAGGATGACATCGGCATCGCCGATCACATCCCCCACATGGTCCGCAAAATCGAAATTCAATGCCATAGCTTTGAAGTCATCTTTGTACTCATCGGGCATTTCCATGCCAGGAGGCGCCACAAACGTGATCGGGCAATCAAACTGAGTGAGCGCGTGGCCGAGGGAGTGCATGGTGCGCATGCGCATATCGCCGACAGCGACCCAGCGCAAACCATCGATGGTGCCTTTTTCGCGCAGCACGGTGTAAAGGTCGGTCAAAATCTGGGTGGGGTGCTCGCCCCAGCCGTCACCGCCATTGATAACAGGGATGGAAGCCCATTTGGCAGCCTCGTGCGGCGCACCTTTCTGGAAGTGGCGCATAACGATGATGTCGCCATAGAACTCCAACATTTTGACTGTATCTTTGATCGATTCCTGATAGAAGTCGCCAGCGCGGGTCATTTTGGCATCGGAGAAACCGGTCACATGACCGCCCAGGCGGTGCATGGCAGCTTCATGTGCCAGACGGGTTCGGGTGGAGGGCTGGTAGAAAGCGGTTACCAGGGTCTTGTCTGCCAGAAGGTCACTGTTCTGGCGATTGCGAGCGATAGGCTCCAATTCTTCGGCAATTTCGAAGACACGGAAAAACTCATTACGCTCAAACTCTTTTAAAGAAAGAATGTCACGACCTGCAAAACTACGCATTGTAAAAATCTCCTACTACATAAAATTTGATTTATTTTTGTATTGCATTCCCGCAATACGGATTGCGCAACACAAGCTTGTCTTGCGCAATCCGTATTCCGCAAATTAACTCAGCCTACTCTCCGAACCACATGAAAGCGAAAATAGCCTGGCAAAAAATAGCTCAATGAATAATCGATTGGCGTGCCATCCACCGCATAGAGCAGCGATTCGAAAAGGAGTACAGCATCGCCGCGCTGAATATCCAAGGAGCGGGCGACTTCCACGTCGGCGGCCACGGAGCGGATTTCGCAACGCGAGTTCTCCAAAAGCGGCGTCCCGCGCTTGAGCAGTAGATCCAACACGGAGCCGGTAAACTCGTTCGTGATCTCCTCGGTATCAAGATAACCAACGGGCAGAGTATCCACCAGATAGGCAACAGGGCGCTCTTCCGCCAAAATCACACGCGATACACACACGATTTGTGTATTCAATTCCAACTTGAGGATGCTGGCCATCGATCCATCTAAATGACAATTCTTGATGCGCAACTCGCCCATCGCCACCGACAAACCAATACGCTCCGCCTGGGTTTCAATGCTTTCCAAAATTTCAATGCCGCTCTCAATCACCTGGGTCGGACGCACAACAAAGGTTCCCACTCCCTGACGACGGCGCAGCAAACCCTGGGTTTCAAAAGTGCGCATCGATTCGCGCAACGTTGCCCGCGAAACACCCAACTGCTTCGCCAGAGCTGGCTCGGAGGGCAAACGCTCTCCAGGTTCGGCAGCAGCGATAACTTCTTCAAGGCGATGATGGATTTCTTTAGGCATAGTTGTCTCGATTGAAGATTGTATCAACTTTCAAACTGGTATTCGTAAACCGCTAGTTTTCTAACACAGGAACAAATTCAAACTTGGTCACATCGACCAGCCCAAGGTCAGAGATACGCAACTCCGGGATCACAACCAGGGCCAATAAACTGAGTTGCATGTTGGGATTATTGAGTGTACAGCCGCAAGCTTTGAAGCCTTTTAGTACTGTGGCCGCTTTTTCAGCGACAACTTCAGCGCGCTCATTCGACATCAGGCCTGCGATCGGCAATTCAACCTGACCAATCACCTGCCCATCTTTGACAACTACCTGCCCGCCATTGATCTCGCCAAGCATGTTAGCGGCCTGGGCCATCATACGCTCATCGGTGCCAACCACGATCATCTGATGGCTGTCATGTGCCACGGTGGTTGCAATCGCACAACGTTCGGTAAAGCCAAAACCTTGTACCAGTCCCACCATTACTTTACCAGTACCCTTGTGTCGCTCCACGAGAGCTATTTTGGCATACTCTCCCTTTGTTCCCCCCAGTTTCAGGGAGGGTAACACAACTTCGCCATCCCGCACATCCACTTCCATGCGCAGGTGACGGGTGGGTGCCTGATTTTCGATAACGCCAATAACATTGGCAATAACTGGCGTCTGGTTACTGGTGACCGGCAACTTAAAATCTTCAGCGGATATCACTTTACCCAAATTCACCGAATTCGTCGCCCATTCCGGGTATTGGAAGGAGGGCAGTTCGATGAGCAATTTTCCACCTTTGGCAATTACCTGCCCTTTGGCAAGCACTTGCTCGGCCTGGAAATTGGAGAGGTCGCGCACCAAAAGAATGTCGGCATAGCGCCCGGGGGCAATCATGCCCATCTGGCGCGTTAGCCCAAAGTGCTCCGCAGCGTTGAGCGTTGCCATCTGAATGGCAGTGACCGGTGCCAACCCTTGCGCAATAGCATGACGCACCACTCGGTCCATATGCCCATCCTGAGTCAACGTTTCGGCATGGGAATCATCCGTACACAGGATGAAGCGCCGTGGGTCAAGGCCATCATCAATCACAGCACGCACTTGCGTGGCTACATCGTGCCAGGCAGATCCGTAACGCAGCATAGCCTTCATCCCCTGGCGCACGCGGGCAATCGCATCTTCTTTGCGAGTGCCTTCGTGATCATCCTCAGGGCCGCCAGCCACATATCCGTGGAACGGCAAGCCCAAATCGGGAGCAGCATAATGCCCGCCAATGACTTTGCCCGCGTCTCGGGTAGCTGCCATTTCGGCGTGCATCTTCGCATCGCTTTGGAATACGCCGGGGAAATTCATCATCTCCCCCAGGCCGATGATGCCATCCCAGGTCATGGCTTCGGCCACATCTTCGGGGCCAATGCTCGATCCGGGCGTCTCCAGCCCCGGTGCAGAGGGCACGCACGAGGGCACCTGTACCCAAACATGAATCGGCTGCTCTTTGGCTTCGTCCAACATCAGTTTGACGCCATCCAGTCCAAAAACATTAGCAATTTCATGAGGATCAATAAACATGCCCGTGGTACCGCGGCGAGCAACGGCGCGCACAAATTCGGTCACTGTGACCATGCCCGATTCAACATGCATATGGGCATCGAGTAAGCCAGGAACCAGGAACATATTCTCCGCTTGAATGACCTGAGTATTCGCTCCGATCGCATGGCTGGCATCGGGGCCAACATAGGCAATAAACGCATCCACAATGGCAATATCGGTATGCGGGATGATCTCACCAGACTGTACACTGACCCACTGACCATCACGAATCACAATATCGGCGGGTTTACGCCCCATGGCAACATCTACGAGTAATTGAGTTCGCTTGGTGGTTGAGTCTGTGGTCATACGCATGTTCCTTTCAAATTGTGCATGGTTGGCAGTGGCAGGTTCACAAGTTGGCAAGGTGGCAGGGTGCTGTCAGCTTGCTAATTTGCTAATCATCAAGCATTTAATGACTCCACTGCAAAAAGACTTTTTCACCGCAGAGTGCGCAGAGAACGCCGAGATTTTTTGACGATTTCGCAGAAAAATAGCTTCTTTTTTGACGACTTCGCACTTTTAAAACTCTGCGCTCTCCGCGTTCTCAGCGGTGAAGGCTTTTTGCAGTAGAGTCATTTAATAGTTGTGCCGCCAACGCGTTATGTTCAGCGATTAGATTTGGCACATCCACCGTCCTCATTTGGCCTTCTTTGACGATGAATTTGCCGCCTACGACAGTGTAATCTGCTTTGACAGGAGCTAAGAAAACAACCGCAGCTACCGGGTCGTGCAGCGCACCCGCGTAATCGATGCGGTTGAGATTGATGGCGAAAAAGTCGGCGGCTTTACCCGGTGCGAGGGAACCAATATCAGCGCGGCCCAAAACCGAAGCGCTTCCACGCGTTGCCAGTTCCAAGGCCTGGCGGGCGGTCATCAGGGGCGGTGCATCCTGCCCGGAGAGAGAAGCACCCAACATACCGGCGCGCACGCGCGAGGCCAGCATAGTCATGCGCACTTCCTCGAGTAGATGCGAACCGTCGTTGCTGGCAGAGCCATCCACACCCACGCCCACTTTCACACCCGCCTGTAACATTTCCAATATCGGCGCGATCCCTGAGGCCAGGCGCATATTCGAAGATGGGCAGTGTGCCACACCGCAGCCAGTTCTGGCGTAGACATCAACTTCTTCCTGATTGACATGCACCGAATGTGCAAACCAGACATCTTGCCCCACCCAATCGACTTCTTGCATATACCCCACTGGGCGATGACCAAACATTTCGATGCAAAACGCTTCTTCGTCTTCGGTTTCCGCCAAATGCGTGTGCAAATGCACGCCATATTCGCGGGCCAAAGCCGCCGATTGGCGCATCAGGTCACTGGTAACGCTAAACGGCGAGCAAGGCGCCAATACTACCTGGGTAAAAGAGCCTGGAGCAGAGTCGTGGTAGGTTTCGATCAGTCGTTGGCTGTCTTTAAGAATGGTTTCTTCATCATCGACCACGCTGTCAGGCGGCAGGCCACCTTTACTTTCGCCCAGGCTCATAGAGCCGCGCGAGGCATGCAAGCGCAAACCAACTTCGCGGGCAGCATGGATTTCATCATCGAGGCGCGAGCCATTGGGGAAAAGATAGAGATGATCGCTGGCCGTGGTACAGCCCGACATAGCTAACTCGGTGAGAGCAGTTTTTGTTGAAACGCGGATATGCTCCGGCCCCATGCGTGCCCAGATGGGATAGAGTGTTTTCAACCAGTTGAAGAGATTGGCATCCTGCGCGGCGGGAACAACACGAGTGAGGGTCTGGTAGAAATGATGATGCGTATTGACCAAACCGGGCAATACTACATGATCGGTAAGATCCAGAATTTCATCAGCTTTTGTGGGTAACTCCGCGGTTGCGCCAACCTGCTCGATAAAACCATCACGAATAAAAAGACCACCGTCCGCGATTTCACGGCGATGGTCATCCATGGTCACAAGCGTATTTACATGACGAACAAGGAGTGTTGCCATAGTATTCTCACGTTTATACCGTGTTCTGCGAAGCTAATCAGGATGCAATAAATTGTCTGACAAGTTTAGTTTAACAACAATCCAGCAAAAAGTCAATTGTCTGACAAGTAATTCGCATGGGTATCGTATCTTATTCTTGAACCGCAAAGCCGCCAAGAACGCAAAGAAAAATGGTAACTGCTCAGGCTGACACCTTCGCAGAGACAATACCGAAAAATGGCTGAGCAGTTACGAAAAATGAATAAAAAAGCCCTCGCAGTTGATGCTGCGAGGGCTTCAGGTGTTTATGTCTCCGACCTATTGTTGTTCGTCCGGAACTTCGTAATTAATTGTAAAGGATGGGCTCAACAACAACCTGCCATTACCATTGGGGCGGACAAAGAAGCTGCCGGTTGTAAGGTGGTAATCAAGGTAAGAGCTATATTTATACGTT
>CALCSH010000284.1 GCA_937893815.1 uncultured Anaerolineae bacterium
CCGTCAGTGCAGATATTGAGGATTCGGCAAAGCTCTTCCGCTTTTTTGAAAACCCCATTCGTTTTCACATCGGCTTTTTCGTTGCCCTGCTCTTTGCCTATCTGGTCTACTGGTTGTTGTTCAAAACCACCTGGGGTTTCGCCCTGCGCACGGTTGGCTCGAACCCGCGTGCCGCCAAATATGCCGGAATGAGCATTGTCAAAAGCACGGTGCTGGCGATGTTCTTGTCCGGCGGGCTGGCGGGGTTAGCGGGCGCTAACGAAGTTCTGGGAGTCAATCATAACCTGGCTGTGGCCTTTTCATCCGGTTACGGTTTCGATGCCATTGCGTTGGCGCTGCTCGGTAAGAGCCATCCGTTTGGTGTGGTGCTGGCGGCCATCATGTTTGGTTTCTTGCGTAACGGCGCTATCCAGATGCAACTCACGGCAGGTATTCCGATTGATATTATTTCGGTATTGCAAGCCGCAATTCTGGCATTTATCGCTGCACCGGCGATTATCCGCACCATGTATCGGTTAAAAGAACCCGATATGGATTTGGATGCAGTTACACTCCGCGGCTGGGGAGGCAACTAATCATGACAACCACAAAAACTATCGAATATATCTCTCCGACACGGCGACGGGCAATGGGGATCATTTTTCTGGTCCTGGGAATTTTACTCTGGCTGATCTTCGCCCGCGGTTTGGATGGAGAAGCGGTGACAACCTTCGGGTTGATACCGGGCGGCTCAGGGCAGGAACTCCCCGATTGGGTCTTCAACAGCCTGAACATGCTCAACATCCTTTCGGTAATGAGCATTGCATTGGGTGGTTATCAACTGGCCCGTGGGTTTGGCAAACGCACCAATCTGATGCTGGGCATAGTGGCGATGATGTTCATCTTCGGCTTCCTCAGTTGGGCAACCTCCGGGGGCACGCTCAACCTGGCAGGACTGCTGCGCAGCGCACTGGTCAAAGCTGTCCCACTAACGCTGGGTGCCCTCTCCGGGGTGCTGTGTGAACGCTCCGGAGTGGTCAATATCGCCATCGAAGGCATGATGCTCACCGGAGCCTTTGTGGGTGCCTTTGTTGGCAGCGTCACCAATATCTGGATCGGCCTGATCGCGGCGGTACTCTCGGGCGGCCTGCTGGCCTGGATTTTGGCCTTGCTTTCGATCAAGTACAAAACTGACCAGATTATCGCCGGTACGGTGATTAATATTTTCGCCACCGGTATCACTTCGTTCCTGTCGGCCAAGTTCTTGCAGAAATACCAATATCTCAATGATCCGGGTCGTTTCCCCACCTTTGAAGCCCCTGTACTCTCGAAAATCCCTTTCATTGGGCCGATTATGTTCCAGCATAATATGTTTGTTTACGCGCTATATTTCTTCCTGATCGCGCTGACGATTGGCCTGTACTATACGCGCTGGGGGTTGCGTACCCGCTCGGTGGGTGAACACCCCAAAGCCGCCGACACGCTGGGAATTAATGTTTTCCGCACGCGTTACCTTTCGGTGATTTTTGGCGGCTTCATGGCCGGATTTGGCGGCGCCTATTTCACGCTTGGATCGGTAGGTCGCTTTGACGAAGTGATGACTGCCGGACGCGGCTTTATTGGTCTGGCGGCCATGATCTTCGGTAACTGGAATCCCTTCGGATCGTTTGGCGCTGGCTTGTTGTTTGGCTTCTTTGATGCTCTTTCGGCCAAGGTCGCCATCCTGAAAGTGCCGATCCCCTCGGAAATCATGCTGATGTTCCCCTATATCGCTACGATGGTGGCGTTGGCCGGGGTGGTGGGCCGAGGCCAGATGCCCGCCGCAGATGGTCAGCCTTACGAAAAAGAATAGTAAAAAAAGAGCCTGCAATTCGCAGGCTCTTTTTTTACTTTATTGGAGTGGATAATGCCCAAATTCTTCAACCGCATCAACCATCGCCAGAACATTCTCCGGGGGAACATCATCCATCACTGTATGCACAGAGGCAATCATATAGCCGCCATCCGGCCCAAGATGCTGAATCACGCGCTTGACCTCCTGGCGCACATCTTCTGGGCTGCCGTAGGGCAGAATTTTATGTGTGTCAATCGCCCCGCATAGCACCAGATTTTTTCCCACCCGTTTTTTGACGGCAGCCAGATCGGACATTTTGCCCGCCGAGGTCTGAATTGGGTTGAGAATATCAATCCCAATTTCAATGAAATCATCGACCAGTGGCAGTACATCCCCATCAGTATGGAAGAAGATTTTGGCACTGGTGCGGGCCTTGATGAACTGGATCAGATCGGCGTGCAATGGCTTGAGTAGATCGCGGTACATTTGCGGGGAGATCAGCAGGCTTTCCTGTGTGCCAAGATCATCACCAATTTTGACCATATCCACATGATCGCCCAATTCGGCCAGGAATGGTCCCATCAAAGATTTGCATACTTCGGTGATTTTTGTCAGTAACGTTCTGGAAAAATCGGGGTACATGGCCATATTCAGCAGGAAGACATCCATACCCTGCATGGCGTGTGCTCGCTCAAAGGGGAAGAGCAGCCACGGGGTCGCCAAGATGGCATATTCGTTTTGCCCGGCCAGTTTACTGGCTTGCTCTTTGACGTGTGCAACGCGAGTTGGGTCGCTCATATCTGGCCAGCCGGTATAGTTTTCAATATCTTCGATGGCTTTTGCTTCGGGAATGGGGTGTACGCCGGGGTACCAGTAATTCTCTTCGACTTCGCGTTGGCCGCTGCCCCACGAATCGATGCAATCGCTGTGCAGTGGGCGATTACGATTGCGCTGGCGCACGGCGGCAGGTTCCAGATCGCGTACGCCGCGCACATCGCTATGCAGTCGCTGCATGGTCGCCTCGTCAATTTTGGCAGTTCCCAACTCAGGCCAATCGTAGATATATTCATTGGGAGCGTCCACGCCAATCAGTTTCTTGATGCCCTGATAGGGTTTCATCTTGATCCCGGTGGCATTACTCTCGCCGATGATGATGGGCACGCGGTCTGGAACTTCGTGATGAATACAGGCTAAAACGCGTTCACGCGAGGTCAAACTCATAAAATTTATTCCTTTCGAGCAGATGGGGTGGGATTGGAAGTTCACCCCATCTGGGTTATTTTTCTAATTCTTCTCGTGTCAGGCCCAGAGCTTTGAGTATCAGCCAGAGCGGGCGGTCGCGCATTTCTGAAAAGATGCGCCGGGTACGCATATAGGCCTATTTCTTTTCATGTGCAGAAAAAACGCCTGGCTTCTTGATCTGGTTGAGGTAGTTGACTGCTCCATCAGTGGTGCCGTCACTGCCGTCAAGGGCTTGCTTGGTATAGTCAATCAGAAATTGTTGGTAGCGTTTTTGATTCATATTGGTGATATCTATATCTTTCCAAGCAGTTTGATTTCCGACCAGATGAAGGGCAAGATCAGCGCCATACCGATACCCATCACCGCCAGTGAACTCGCCGCGCCAACACTTGTGGAAAGTGTGGCGAGCGGGAGCCGATGTTGCAGCAGATAGACAACGCCACCGCCAATTAAGGATACTACAGCCACGCGCAGCAATGGCTTGCCGAATTGCATCCAGTACGCCAGTGATTTTTCCTGAAGCCAGAGCAACACTAGTGCTTCGATGGTGAAGACCAGTGTATTGGCCAACCCAATGCCCGGCGCGCCTAACCGGCGCGAAAGTAACAGCCCGGTAAAAATGAAAACCAATGCGGTGAAAAGCGAGGTTATCAGAGGAATAAGAGCGTTCTGGCGTGCATAAAAAGAACGCGCCGCCACTTCAAGCAGGGAGTGCCCTACTAGCCCCGCCATATAGGCGCGCACCGTCCAGGTGACCAGATCACTGCCCGCGGCATCAAACCCTAGGATGCCGATTAGCGGGCGGATGCCAATTGCGAGCAGCACGGCGCAAGGAATTGTTATCGCCAGAATGGTGCGCACGGTGATATTCAGTGCGGTGCGGAAGGCATCTGTCTCGCCGCGGGCGCTGTGCTCGGAGAGCGTTGGCAGCAGCGCCGTGCCGATGGCGGTGCCAATCAGCGACTCGGGCACTTGCATAAAGAGCCATCCGTAAACCAGGGCAGTTACGGCCCCAGCAGGTAGCGCAGATGCGAAATTATCTTGCGCCAGAAAAACTACGTTGATGAAGAAAACCGTGCCGATACGCGGCAGCATCAGGCGGATGACTTGCTGCACATGAGGGTGTTTCCACTCGATGCGCGGCGTCCAGCGGAATTGGAAATGAATCAGCCCAGGGATTTGTACCAAAAAGAAGAGTAGCGCCCCGATGACAGTGCCATACACCAGGCCATGAATCCCCAGCCCAAAGGCTGGCAGCGTGATTCCCGCCAGGGTGTAGCCTTCCTTCGGGACGAGAATCAACACGCCAAAAAGCGTCCCCACATCGTACATACTGGGAGCCAGCGCGGGCAGTATAAAATGCTGGTTGGCCTGCAACCCAGCGATCATCAGGCCGCTCATAGAGAAGAGCAGGGTGGCGACCAGGTTGATGCGCATTAGCTCAATTACCAGGGTCTGCTGTTCGATGCTGAAATGTGGCGCAACGCCCCACCAGGATGTCACAATGACGGGAGCAAACAGGCCGATGAGCAGCGAAAGACTGGCGGTGGCTAAAAATAATAGATTGCCAATTCGAGAAAAAAGCGCCCAGGCCGCCGTTTTGCCTTGTTTCTCGAGTTGCTCGCTGAGCACGGGAATCAGAGCCATCGCCAGTGCACCGCCAGAGATCAGGGCAAAAAGCAGGTCGGGGTAATTATTGGCAGCGTTGAAGGCGTCGATTTCGGCAGAAAGGCCGAATGTGCGTGCAATTACGACTTGCCGGACGAAGCCAAGCGTTTTTTCAAGGGCAAAGAATGCACCTACAATGATGCTAGCACGGGCAACAAGTTTCATAGCGTGGGTCAGGCCTTTTTAGGATGCGCCAAGTATAGCACGTTGGCGTGCTGCCGGGTGGTATAATCGGCGGCATCATTTTACGAACACAAGCTATCATTTCAGGAGCGAAAATGTCAAAAGTTGCCATTGTCACGGATAGTACAGCGTATCTGCCGGAAGAATTTATCACGCGGTATCAAATTTCCGTGATCCCTTTGCAATTGATTTGGGGCGAAGAAACCTTCCGTGACGGTGTGGATATTCAACCCACAGAGTTTTATAATCGCCTGATCAACACCCATGTGATGCCAACTACATCGCAGCCTTCAGCAGCAGAATTTTTGACCGTTTTTGAAAAATTACATACCGCCGGGGCCGATATTTTGGCCATATTAATTTCCAGCGGATTGTCGGGAACAGTGTCATCAGCGGAGCAGGCCAAGCAAATGCTTCCCGATGCCAAGATTGAGATTGTTGACTCGCAGACTACAATGGCTGAGCTGGGATTCCATATTCTCGAAGTAGCGCGTGCCGCCGAAGAAGGCGCAGACCTGGCAACGTGTAAAGCAATTGCCGAGCATGCGCGAGAACTCAGCGGCGTGGTTTTCGCTGTCGATACACTTGAATTTTTGCATCGCGGCGGTCGCATTGGTGGCGGAAAGCGCTTTTTGGGAACCATGCTGAATATCAAGCCGATCCTGAATCTGAAAGATGGCCGTATCGATGCCGTAGAGCAGGCCCGCACGCGCAGCAAGGCCCAGGCCCGCCTGATTGAACTGGTACAAGAGCGCACTGAAGGAAAACCGCTCCGTTATATTGGTGTTTCTCACTCGGATGCACCAGAAGAAGCGGCTGCACTGCTTCAACGCGCTCAGGAAAGCATGCAGGTGGCACAAAGCTTATTCACTGATCTCAGTCCGGTCATTGGCACGCACGTTGGCCCTGGGACGGTGGCGTTGGCGTATATGATCGCAGAATAGGAGTGAACGATGGCTCGTAAGGAATTAGGTCATATTGAGTTACAGTGGCGTTGCCCGAATTGCGAGAATCTTAATCTCGGGCGAGAGCGAACTTGTTCGGCATGTGGCGCACCTCAGCCCGAGGGTGTACAGTTTGAACAGGCCGCGCAGCAAAAAATCATTGAGGATGAAGTGCTGGAGACCCAGGCCAAAGCTGGGGCTGATATTCATTGTGCCTATTGCGGCACGCGCAACCCCGCCGGAACCAAAGCCTGCTCCCAATGTGGGTCGGACATTTCGGAAGGTATAAAGCGCGAAGCGGGCCGTGTGATTGGCGCCTTTCAAACCGGCCCGGCGCAACCCGTAGCATGTTCTGCATGTGGAGCGGAGAACGCTGCCTCCGCCCGGCAGTGTGTCCAGTGCGGCGCTCCAATCAGAGCGGCAGCAACCGATTCATCGGCTGCTGCCGGTGAGACCGAAGTGCCGGCACAGCAGAACGCCAAAAAACTCCCAATCGTTTTGATTATTGTGGCTGTATTGGTTTGCATCGGGATGATTGCGGTGGCGGTGCTCTCCATGAAAACAAGTAGCATCAGCGGAACAGTCCAGCAGATTCAGTGGGAGCGTTCGGTGGCGCTGGAAGCTTTTGGCCCGGTAGATCATAGCGACTGGCAAGATGCAATACCTGCTGATGTGGAGAATGTCTCTTGTACTGAAAAATACCGTTATACCAGCAGTACCCCGGCTGAAAACTCCAAGGAAGTTTGCGGTACACCCTATACCGTTGATTCTGGAGGTGGGTTTGCCGAAGTCGTGCAGGATTGCGAGTATCAAGTCTACGATGAGTACTGCTCGTACACGGTCATCGAATGGTCGTATGCCGACACGATTGTAGCAAACGGCTCTGGCCTTAATGCCGAATGGCCTGCGCCCAACCTGAGTAGCGATCAGCGTTTGGGCGATCCACGCAGTGAAACCTACAGTGTTGTTTTTCAAACGGATAAAGATGTCTACACCTATAACCCCGAAGACTTTACCGAGTATCAGCGGTATCAGCCCGGTAGCGTCTGGAATCTGGATGTAAATACCTTTGGCGTAGTTGTATCTGTGCAGCCATAATGTTGCTATTTTTTACATCTTGGAGTAGAATTCTGGCGCATATGCTCTCGTAGCTCAGTGGATAGAGCACTTGGTTGCGGACTAAGGGGTCGCGCGTTCGAGTCGCGCCGAG
>CALCSH010000285.1 GCA_937893815.1 uncultured Anaerolineae bacterium
CTGTTGATGCTTTCGTTTATATATCCGGAACGATGTCTTGATGTATCACACCTAATTCCTAATTCCTAATTCCTAATTCCTAATCCCTTGTCTCCTGCGCTAATGCTCAAACTTCTGCTTGTTGAAGATAACCCCAAACTGCGCGCCGCCTTGAAGACCGGCCTCGCTGCCACCGGCTCCGTGCAGACTCTCTATGCTTGCGGCAGCGGCGAGGAGGCGCTGGCGTATTGCATCCAAACCTGTCAGGTTTTTGAAAACCTGACAGGTTTCCCCTTTACCATCCTCATGGATGTGCAACTCGCCGGGCAAATGAACGGCATCCAGGCCGCGGTTGCCATCCGACGCGAATACCCGCGCCTGCCTGTCGTTTTCTACTCGATCCAGGATGATGATGCCTACTACCGCGATTTTCTCAATTCGGGCATTCTCAGTCATTACGCCTATGTGCGCAAATCCAACTACCTGCTGCCGGAGATGATTATCCCCTTGCTCAAAGATGCCGTTTCCGGGCGCAGCTTCATCGATCCGGAGATTGAAGTCCGCGTTCACGAAGTACGTCAGCGTGACCAGAACGACCCCATGGCTCTGCTGGAACCCAACGAACAAGTCGTCGCCCGCCTGCTGGCGCAGGGATTGACCAACGAGCAAATCGCCGCCCGCATGGGCTACAAAGACAAACGCACCATCAGCCGTGTCAACGGGCAAATCTACACCGTTTGGGGCCTCAAAGCTTCGCCCACCGATGAAAAAATTGCCCGTACGCGCGCTGCCCTGATTATTCAGGCAGGCCGGTTTTTAGAGTGGGAGGAGTGACCGGGGAATGATGAATTAGGTGTGAGCACTTCTCTGCGAATACCTGGCACCTGATACTTGACACCTGAAACCCGATGACAAATAACACGCTCATCAACACCGCCCTGCTCGCTATTTCCCTCTTCAACACCATCATCCTGCTCTGGTTGGGGCTAACGGTTGCCCTCAACGCCGAGCGTCGCGATTGGGGTCTGTGGCTGGTCTCTGGCGAATTGATTCTGGGCGGCATTTTCTTCTTCAGCCATACCATCATCATCGCTCATGGCCTGGATGATTTCAGCCGCAGCCTGGATTTTTGGTGGCATGTTGGCTGGGTGCCGGTGGTGACCATCCCTTATGCCTGGTACGTGGTCATGCTGTGGTACGCCGGATTCTGGCGTGCGTCCTCCACGCGCCTTTATCGCCGTCATTGGCCCTGGTTTGTGGTCTCAACCGTACTGGCCGTACTCGTTATCGTCTTATTATTCTTCGCCAACCCACTGCCCTCCTTTACTCAATTTCCGCAACTGACTTTCGCCGCCGCGCCTGCCTTCAACGGCATCCCCTGGCTGGTGCTGATCTACCTTTTCTACATCTTGCTCAATTTATTGTTCTCGCTGGATGTGCTGCGCCACCCCGGGCCGCCGTCGCGTCTGATGGGCGAATCCGCCCGAAGGCGCGCCCGCCCCTGGTTGCAGGCTGCCACCCTGACCCAAATTCTGGTCTCCCTGCTGGTGGGCTGGGTGATGCTGTGGGTGGTGCGTTACCTCAACGGACAGCGTTTTACATCCCAAACCACCCAGGTCATTGCCGCCTTTGATCTCTCCATTGCCACCCTGATCGCCCTTTCCGTGATCTTCATGGGGCAGGCAGTCGCCGCCTATGAAATCTTCACCGGCAAAACCCTGCCACGGCGCGCCCTGCGACGTGATTGGCGCCGCACAATGATTTTAGCAGGCGGCTATGCCTTGCTGATGTCGGCGATGATGGCGCTCACCCCCCAACCGATCTATAGCGTGTTGCTCAGCGCACTTCTGATTGTGGTCTTTTTCGCCCTGCTCAGTTGGCGCAGCTTTCAGGAACGCGAACATTACACCGCCAGCTTGCGCGCCTTCGTCTCCGGGCCGGGTGTCTTCGAACGTTTGCTGGTTCAAACACCCCAAGATGTTGATACGGCCACGCCCTTTGCTGCCCTGTGCGGCGAATTTTTGAATGCATCCCGGGTTTATCTGGATGCGGTTGGCCCGATGGCGGCGCTGACTCCGCAGCCGTTGATTTACCCGGTTGGGGTGGATGTGGGTGAAATTCCGGAAGTGGAGGCGATTTTTGCTTCCCCGGAGTTGGTCGGTGTACCCCTGGAGCGCGCGACAGACTCGGCCTGGGCCTGGGCCGTGCCCCTGTGGAGCGCCCGCGGTCTGATCGGAATTCTGTATTTGGGGCCGCGTCTCGATGGAGGTCTCTATACCCAGGAGGAGATCGACATTGCCCGCACAATCAGCGAGCGCCTGCTGGATACGCGCGCCAGCGCCGAACTTGCTCGCCGCCTGATGGCCCTCCAGCGCCAGCAGATGGCTGAAGGCCAGGTACTCGACCGCCGCACGCGCCGCGCCCTGCACGATGATGTGCTGCCACAACTCCACGCCGCCATGCTGACCTTGCGCCCCGATGATGCCACGCTGGTCGAAAGCCTCAGTAGCCTGCATCATCAAATCGCCGATCTGTTGCGCAAAACACCTGCCCTCGGCGCGCCGCAAGGGGTGCAATTGGGGTTGGTGGCCGCCTTGCGCCAGACCGTGGATAACGAACTCGGCGCCGCTTTTGACTCCGTAACGTGGCAAACCCATCCCGCAGCGGATGTAAACTGCCGCGCCCTGCCGCCGCTCTCAGCGGAAGTGATTTTTTACGCTGCCCGCGAGGCCATCCGCAACGCCGCCCAGCACGGGCGAGTTGCCGCTCGCTCGCTTGATTTGCGCATTGACATCCAATGGGCAAATGGATTGGAAATTATCATCGCCGATAACGGTGCAGGCTTGGGCACAGATGCGCATTCATCCGGCAGCGGTCAGGGTTTGAATCTGCATAGTACGATGATGGCCGTTATCGGTGGGGAATTGCGCACCGAGAGTCAGCCTGGGGTGTTTACGCGCATCACGCTGTGGCTGCCCTTCGGGGTGCCGCGCTGATTGGATTCGATAGGGGACAAAAACTCGCCTTGGGCACCCGCTCCAGCTATTTCTCTCCCTCTGGTCGTCAAATATATGGGACGATTAATTCAATTGCAGTATAATCTCCAAACTTTCCTATCGTGAAAAAAGGAGCTTAGTATGGATCCATTGATTTTGGCACGCCTGCAATTTGCGATTACGACTGTTTATCACTTTTTCTTTGTCCCATTGACCTTGGGCTTGTCGATTATCGTAGCGGTGATGGAGACGCTTTATGTACGTACTGGTAACGCGGCGTACAAGCAAATGACCAAGTTTTGGGGCAAACTCTTTTTGATCAACTTTGCAATGGGCGTGGTCACCGGTATTGTGCAGGAATTCCAATTCGGCATGAACTGGTCGGAGTATTCGCGCATGGTGGGGGATATTTTTGGTGCGCCGCTGGCCATCGAAGCGCTGCTGGCTTTTTTCCTCGAATCAACCTTTTTGGGAATCTGGGTTTTCGGCTGGGATAAACTCTCAAAGGGTTTGCATGCCGGAGTGATGTGGCTGGTGGCGATTGGCTCGAACCTTTCGGCGCTGTGGATATTAATTGCCAACTCGTTCATGCAGCAGCCGGTCGGCTTTGTGATTCGCAATGGCCGCGCCGAGATGGATAATTTCTTCACTCTGGCTCTCAATCCGAATATCTGGGAGCAATTTCCGCATGTATTAACTGCTGGCCTGACCACGGCGGCATTTTTTGTATTGGGGATCAGCGCCTATCATCTCGCCCGCAAACACCAGGAAGATGTATTTCGCCGCTCATTCCAAATTGCGGCTGTGGTAGGTACGCTGGCAATATTTATGGTCACCCTCGGGGGCCACGGGCAGGCACAGCATATGGTCGAGACCCAGCCAATGAAAATGGCCGCTGCCGAAGCCTTGTGGAAAACCGAGTCCCCGGCATCCTTCTCGCTGCTGACCATCGGTGACCTGACCCAGCGTGAGGAAGTCTTCTCGATCCGTATTCCGCATGTGCTAAGCTTGCTGGCCTATAATCAGCTTGAAGGCGAAGTCAAGGGCATTTACGATTTGCAGGCTGCCTACGAAGAAATCTATGGCCCGGGAGATTATATTCCGCCGGTAGCGATTACCTATTGGACCTTCCGCATCATGGTTGGGGCGGGCACCTTGATGTTGGGGCTGGCCGTCTGGGCATTATTTATGGTCATGGGGGAGCAGATCGCGATCTCGCCGCGAGCGCAAAAAATCTTTTTCTGGGCGCAGTTCCTGCCCTATGCCGCCAATTCCGCTGGGTGGATTCTGACCGAAGTCGGGCGCACTCCCTGGGTGGTCTTCGGCGTGATGCGCATGGAAGATGCCGTCTCACCAGCGGTCTCGGTAGGCGAACTTCTTTTTACCCTAATCGGTTTTACGCTGGTATACGGCCTGTTGATGTACGCCGATGTCTACCTGCTGGCGAAATATGCCAAAGCTGGGATCGGTTCCGATGAAGGTTTGCAACTCGATACTGAGGATGAAATGCCCTCTTTTGTCGGCGCGCACGACTGACCCACGAAACACACGAAGGACGTCAAGGAAGAATTTGTGTATCTTCGTGCCCTTCGTGGATTCGAAATAAGGAGATTGACATGGACTTAAACATCGTATGGTTTATCCTCATTGCCGTACTTTACATCGGTTACTTTATACTGGAAGGTTTCGATTTTGGCGTTGGCATTTTGTTACCCTTCCTGGCGAAGGACGATCAGCGCCGTCGCGTTGTCATTAATACCATCGGCCCGCATTGGGATGGCAATGAAGTGTGGCTGATTACGGCGGGTGGGGCCACATTCGCCGCCTTCCCCGACTGGTACGCCACCCTCTTTAGCGGCTTCTACCTGGCCTTGTTTTTGATGCTGATCGCCCTGATCGTGCGTGGTGTGGCCTTCGAGTTTCGCAGTAAAGACGAAAACCCCCGCTGGCGTGCCCTGTGGGACTGGATGATCTTCATCGGCAGCCTCATCCCTGCCCTGCTGTGGGGTGTGGCCTTCGCCAATTTCGTGCGCGGAGTTCCGATTGACGTTGATATGAACTACGTCGGCGGATTTTTCAATCTGCTTAACTGGTATGCACTTTTAGGCGGATTAGCATCCCTGGCAGCCTTCACTCTCCACGGAGCGATTTACCTGAGCCTCAAAGTGGAAGGGGATTTGCTCGAAGGGGCACGCCGAGCGGCGCGTCGCCTGTGGCTGCCAGCCGTGGCGATGTTGTTTCTGTTCGTGGGGGCGACCTATCTCGAGACGGATATCATCGAGAAGTTGGGCATCAACCCCGGGGCGAGTCCCATTATCGCCGCTGCCGCGATTTTGGTCACAGGTTATTTCTTACGAGTACAACGTGAGGGCTGGGCCTTCATCATGACATCGGTGACGATTGCTTTTTCGGTGATCAGTTTCTTCGTACTGCTCTTTCCGCGGGTGCTGGTCTCCAGCCTTAACCCGGAGTGGAGCCTGACGATCTACAACGCCGCCTCCAGCCCGTATACCCTCAAAGTGATGTTAATCGTGGCGTTAATTTTTATACCCATCGTGCTAGCTTATCAAGGCTGGTCATATTGGATTTTCCGCAAACGCCTGACGGTCGAATCGCATCTGGAGTATTAGTTTTCCCTTCTTCAATAGATGAACAGGAACCGGGTTTTCCAGCGAGACTCGGTTCCTTGTTTTATAATCAAAGACTCTACTACAAAAACCCTTCACCGCCGAGAACGCGGAGAGCGCAGAGTTTT
>CALCSH010000286.1 GCA_937893815.1 uncultured Anaerolineae bacterium
CGCCATCGCCGTAAGGCGGCTGGTCCAACCTAATGTGACATTGTCAAACTATTCAATAGCCAGGTTTTCGAGTTGACTTCTGTTCTCGATCATGATCCGCCCCCTGTTGGTCGTCAGAATGCCTTGTTGTTGCATTTGTTTCAGTGTACGGGAGACGCTTTCGCGCGAAGCCCCCACCAATCCGGCCAAATCTTGTTGGGTGATATCAAGTCGCGTGGCTGGTGCTTCGTTTGTGCCGCGGCGGCGAGTTTCGGTGAGCAAGGTGATCGCCAGTCGTTCTTGCACACTGCGAAAAGCGAACGCTTCCAAACGGTTCAGCAAACGGCGCACTTCAAAGAGACAATCTCCCTGAACGACAGAAAGCAGTTCCGGGCTTTCATGGCACAGATCCATGAATTTTTGTCGCTCCACCCAAAATAACGTCACTTCCGAGACAGCCACAGCCCGTCCCAATTGCCCCCCACCATCCAGCAATGGCACCGGGCAGAAATAATCCCCCGAACCACGCATACACAAAATGCTCTCGTAGCCCTCCGGGGTGACACGCTCAATTTTCACTCTCCCACTGGCGACCAGATAGACAGCATTGGCCGATGAGCCTTGTAAAAATATCGACTCTCCCGCGGAAAAATTGCGCACGTTTAAGGCATTACGCAACCGGGTTTCTATTTCAGGGGGCAGATTAGAAAAGGAGTGTAACGGGCTTTCGTCTTTGATCATACATGGCTCTCCAGAGGAATACTGACCTTTTACTAAATTTCGGGTACAACCTCACAGGGAAAGTGTTCGGGCGTGATTATAATAAACTTCACAAGTCAAGCCGTCAGGAAGACAAGTTAGGTGAGAGTCACTTGTGAAGTGACTCTCACCTAGTTTACCAGCTTCGTTTAAGTTGGTGTGAACGTAGCCAACATTTTGCTGGTTCGCGGCAGCAACATGTAGATCAGCAATCCGGTGCTGATAACCGGGGCCACCAAAAACATCGAGAAACGCCCTTTGATGATTACATCGGTAATGCCAACCGGAAAGCCGCCAAACATCGACATCGCCGCGGCAAATACGCCAACTGGGAGTGCCCAAACCTTGCCTTTGACCAGCGCAAAGATGAAAACGGCCCAAACAACCGCCCCCCACCAGTTGACCATCTGCGACATGCCATACATGGCATTGGTGAAGCCCTTAGCTTCAGTCTGGTAGCGGGAAATAGCGCCTACACCGTCGATGAAGGTCAGTACATACGCCAGCCCACTGACAAAAGCAAAAGAAATAATTTTGAAATTCACGCCGCCAATAAAGAGCATTCCGAACCAAAGGACAAAGGCAATCAGAAAAACCCAGATAGTAGGCGCGGGTAAGCCGATACTCGAAGCAGGAATCATGGGGAAAAAACCCACCAGAAGTTGCACGGTAGCAGCCACCGTACCCCACAACCAGGCCCAATCGGTTTTATTGATGAAACCATACAAAACAGTTACCCAAAGTGCACCCGCGGCAACGCCCAGCCAGCACAAGATCGCAAAAACAATTTGCACCGTGAGAGCTTCGTCGGGGCGACCATCAGCTATCTTCCCATCAATATTAAGATGATAATGGCCTGCCATCAGAAACAAAATCAGCAATCCAGTAAAAATGCCAATTACCGACAACACGGTTCCCATTTTGTGATTATTTTTGAACGCGTTCATTTTCTTTTCCTTAAGCCCCCTGATTCATCCAAATATCGACCAGGGGGTAATATTCTGTATTGTTTGGTGATGCTTATATGTCAGGATTATCTTCAGTGAGCAGGTGCTTTTTGAAGTAGGGAATCATCGTGAAGAACAACACGCCCAGCGCCAGCAGGGAACCATAGAGATAATCCAACGTTTTGGTGCGGAAGAATTGCGTGGGGACATTAATCATTAATATGGTAATTGAGGGAATTACCGCCAGCCACCAGCCTTTGCGTTTACCCATCGCCAGGAGCGGGATCGACATGAATAAGAAAATTACCGCCACCCAGTTGACTTCACCAGCCCAGCGGAACAGCCACCAGGTGAAATCGGGGTATAAGGGGTACCCCGGGCGGGTTGCCATCGTGCGCTGGGCACCAATCCCGATAGTGAAGGCATGCGTAGCGAGCATCCCAATGAAGGTCAGGGCAGCGAATTGTGTCCATTTGGCAATTTTTTCACCATTGCGCAGGAATATAAATGCCCAAAAACCGGCCAGGCCGATCCAGGCAATCACCATAGGCAGCGGAAATCCCGGGACCCAACTGATATAGGGCAGGAACATAAAAAAACCGCCAATCGACGGCAAGGCGAAGAGCGAGATCGCCAGCGGGAATGTCCATTCTGCACCTTTGCGGATTTCCTGGGAAATGATGATTAGCGCCGCCCCAGCAGCGAAGATCAACGCCTGCCAGACAGAGTAGAAAAAATCGAAGAGGGGCAGCCCACTGGAAAAAGCGGGATTGCCTTTCTCAATATGTGCGGTCAGGTGAACGAGTACCCGTTCCAAGGAGGTCTGCACCAAGAAGGGGATCACATACGCCATCACCAAACCAATCACAATCGCGAGAATGGACATAATCGTACGATTCTTTTGAGTTGTTGCTTGCATGGAAAATTCTCCTCACAATTCATTTAATGATTGTGAGAAGTATCACAAAAAAGAACGGGGTTGTCTTTGCTTTAAGGCAAATCCAAAGAATTCATCTTACTATTCCCCCACGGCTTTGATATAAAGGGTTCCCAAATATCGACGTAATCGAATCAAAAGATGCCAGAAACTCTCTGCCATCCGGGCTTTCAAGATATTTCTAAAATGCTTTATTTAGGTCTTTCTCCAAAATATTGATAATAGTTGACCTCAAGATTGGCATTGAACAGTTTTCGCACACGGTCAGGTTGGGCGCGTTTGAAATAATCCGGAAATTTTTTATCAGCAGTCAAGATATACACCGACCAGCCTTTTTTCTTCTTGAAGGTTTTATGGATTGAAATATAAATCTGGTTGAGTTCCTGAAACTCGCCCATTTTGACGCCATACGGGGGATTAGATATGATGATTCCATCCGGTTTATCGATCCATAAATCCTTGACATCTTTTTTCTCGAAGCGAATATCTTTACCCACTCCGGCATTTTTGGCATTAATTTTGCTGGCCCGGATGGCTTCCTCGTCAATATCATAGCCAACAATTTGAAGCTCACCCTCCCGGTTAATGGCCTTGCGCGCCGCGTTGCGAGCGCTGACCCAGGCTGTGCGCGAAATTCCTGGCCAACGCTCGGATGCAAACTTCCGATTCAGACCGGGGGCAATATTACGCGCCATCAGTGCCGCCTCGATTAAGATCGTCCCCGAGCCGCACATCGGATCAATCAGCAAGCGCTCTTTCGTATAGAAGCTGAGTTGCACCAACGCCGCGGCCAATGTCTCCTTGAGTGCAGCTTCCCCGGCCTGGGTGCGGTAGCCGCGCTTGTGCAGCCCACTGCCGGAGGTGTCAATCGTCAGGGTGGCAATATCTTTGAGCAGCGAGACCTTGATTGTAAATTCAGGCCCGGTTTCGTCAAACCATTCGGTTTCGTACCCCTCCTTGAGACGTTCCACAACTGCTTTTTTGGTGATCGCCTGGCAGGCGCGCACGCTGCCCAGTGTGGATCTGACTGCCGAGCCGGTTACTGTAAATTTGCCATCCTGCGTAATCCAGTTTTCCCAGGGTAAGGCTTTGGTCTGTTCGAAAAGTTCATCAAACGTCAGCGCCTTGAATTCACCCATCTTTAGCAAAACGCGATCGGCAGCTCGCAGCCATAAATTTGCCCGCGGAATTTCATCAGGCGTAGCGGCGAATTCAACTTTCCCATTCGACACGATGAGAACATCAAAGCCCAACATCTGCACTTCGCGCTTGACAATCGCTTCCATGCCAAACGATGCAGTCGCGATCAAACTAAGTTTTTCCATTGACCTATTGTAACGCACTATCAACCGCGGTGTGGTTTGGGCACTCTTGAATCTAGATATTTGTTTGCGGTGAGAATTCACGGCCAAAGCATTTCTCAAGTACAAGATTCAGAGTGCCTACCAAGCTGGGGTTTATTTTGGGAAATCTATCCTATCACGATATAATCTTTGTAATGAATCAAGCCCAAAACCGTCTAAAAGAATTCGTGCGTGGCATCGCCTTGCAAGTATTGAAATCGTCCAAGAATGGACTCCAACTCAAGATAAATACGTTCGTTTGGATTTTTTGCGAAAAGGAAACCAAATTCCCTGTCTCGTTCGCACGCGGGATCCGCACCATTGACATGCCGCGAAAAATATA
>CALCSH010000287.1 GCA_937893815.1 uncultured Anaerolineae bacterium
AACCTGGCCCACTTACGAAAAATGAGTGGATTACGATGCGCCAACATCCCACTTTCGCATATGAGATGCTGCTGCCGATTGACCACTTGCGCCAGGCATTGGATATTCCTTATTGTCATCACGGAAAATGGGATGGCTCTGGTTACCCACGTGGCCTGCAAGGAGAACTGATTCCCCAGGCAGCGCGTATTTTTGCGACTGTCGATGTCTGGGATGCACTTCGTTCAGAACGCCCCTATCGCACAGCCTGGCCTGATGCAAAAGTAGTTGACTATATCAAAGAACAAAGCGGTATACATTTTGATCCGCGGGTGGTAGAGACGTTCTTGAAGATTATCAATTCTTAATTGGACAGATGGCACTTCTTATGAGATCAAGAAAGCATAGGGCTGCATGGCCAATTGTTGGCATAATTAAGCGTAATTCCTTCAGCTCCCGAGCGTCAACGTTAACAGTAGTTTCAAAAATCTGGTAGGGGTATTGAGGAACGCAACGCGTCTAACTAATTTCTAGAAATTGAGCCCATCGTACAATTTCTGGAGTTCGTGTGGTTTCTTCCCTCGAGTCACTTCAGAAATTTTAACGTGTGCCTCAACCAATCGTTGACTGAGAACACGGTTTAATTTGACCAACAAAGCCGGATGACTTAGTGCGAAGGTTCCGAAGTCATCATTGAGTAATTTTAGAAGCGTTGTTGCTTGCGTGGCCGTAGCCGACACCGACCAGGGCGCATCATAAAACAAGGAAATTTCACCAAAATAGTCCCCTGCGGAAACCGTATTTAGAGAAACGGTATTAAATTTGTTGAGAATCTCCCGCTCAAGGAGTACTTTTCCTTCAATTACCACGAATAATGCACCGTCCGTTTCACCCTGGTTGAAAATTCGGTCGCCTGCGTTATAGTATTCTTCCCGACAAATATTTGCCAAGCTTTGGTATTGGGTGGAGGTTAATCCATTAAATGATGAAACGCCGGTCAGAAAAGTTATTTTTTCATCAATCGACAACATCAGTTTTCCCTTTCGCCAATTAAGATTACGCGCTGATTTGATTATAGCCGTGCTGGTTTGCAGAACAATAGCTCCACAAGGCTATGAGCGCGAATTGTAGATGTTGTGATGATGCAAAGGATAAATGGGATTGAGACGTGAAAAACGGATATTATTTCAGTGGAGGCGTGCTATTCCAGAAGCCTCTTGCGCCTCTCCGAAACACACATTAGAAATTTTGGGCGGCCAAATTTTTGTTTTCCTACACTGAAGAAGTTCCAGGTTGGAGTCCTGTTCCGCCCAAAAGAAAAAGCCCCGCTATAAAGGGGCTTTTTCTTTTATATGACCTGTAAGTTGAGTCATCTGATGAGATCGGACCACACCAATATTTTTAGGGTAGGTTGGTGCGGTCCGCCCCGTCAGTTTTTTATGAGCTTACCTCGACTTATTGTTCGAAGTCATCCCAGCCAAAATTAAATCCATTGACGTTTTTTCCAGGCAGAAGGTCCACCTTGAATGTTTGCACATCGTTAAACCTCTGAGGAAATGTAAAGGCGCCACCAAAATTTTGGATCAAGATCGTATTATTGCCAGCTTTGAAGGTGTCGATGACTACACAGTAAGTGCCTGCTTCGATCCCATCGAATTTGTACACGCCATTTGCGTTTGTTTTGGATGTAGCCATGGATGTTTTCGGGGGGCAATCACCGGAAAACAACTCAACCGTGAGACCCTGAAGCAGGAATTCGTTATTGAAAACCCCGTCACCTTCTGGTGTACCGTTAATATTTACGCAGCCAGTAGTTGTGGGATTTAAATCATCACAGTCATCCACCCAGACAAAACCGCTGATCGATCCGAGCGGTACCGCTGGTATAGCAACAGTTGGCAGGCCGCTGATATCGCCGGTGATGGTGGCATGCTCAAGCCAGGCCCAGCAGTCTGCGCCACCCCCCGGATTTTTGATGATCACATAAGGCTCAGAACCAGGGGCGCGCGCAACCACCTCAAAAGAACTATTGGTCACGATCGAGCCAGTGATCGGATATTTGATACTGGGGCCAGAGCGGCAGTTGGTATTCACGCTCACCGTTAATGTTGGCTTTTCAGGCGCAGTTATTGCGGTTGGCGCCGCTGTCGCTTCTGAGCCTTGGGTGTTTACTGGGGCCTGCTCGACAGTGGGAGCGGCGGGTTGAGCATTTTGACCCTGCTGTAATGCCTCAATTGTGGCTGCCAATTGTGTTGCCTCAAGATTGGGCGCAACAGTTGGTGCTGCAGTAGGCACTCCGCAGGCAAGAGTTGCAATAACTATTGCCAAAACACTAAAGAATAGGTTTTTCTTTTTAGTTAACATTTTTTCTCCTAAGGTAGATCAACACAATTCCCGGTATCCAGAATTATGGTGTGATTTGGATTCGCCACAATCGCGCACATTTGTGTAGCACTGGCAGGACGATTCGCAGTGGTAAAACCGCGGAAGGGGCGTGGGCCGCCGTACACAAACCAGTTGCCACCCCCGCCAACCCCGACTTGGCTCTGGGTGAAATTATTGAAATAGAAGTGGACATGCATCCCTGGCAAAACTTCGGTATATTCGAATGTTTCGTATTCAACTACATAAGTACTGCCATCTAGAGTGATGGACTGGATACGTACTTGTGGCCCAGGGGGTAATGTTGCCGTAGGGATTTCAGTTGGCTCCAAAGTCGCCGTTGGTTCCAGAGTTGCGGTGGGTTCAGGGGGTATCGTTGCTGTTGGCTCTGTGGTGGCGGTAGGTTCAACGGTAGCAGTAGGTTCAGTAGTGGGCGTTACTGTTGGCGCTGGTGGAGTAAAGCCCCCAAAACCGAAGAAGGCCAGTGCACCGATCAGGATGATGCCAGCGGTGCCGATTCCGATCCATTTCAGCGGCAAGCCGCCTTTTCGTTTTTTTATTGTGGCCGCGGGTGGTTGTGCTGGTGGTGGGCTGGAAGTCGCCGCACCAGGTACAAATGCCGGAGCTGCGTCAATCATGGTTCCAGACATGTCCAGAGATTTTATTGGCAGGGCATCTTCGATCATTGTCCCGCCCATTTTTACAGATTCTGCAAATGGAGCGTCTTCAATCATGGTTCCAGATATCGCTACAGATTTTGTAGGTGGGCCTTCTTCAATCATGGTCCCAGACATCTTTGCTGATTCTTTAAGCGGGGAATCTTCAATCATTGTCCCAGCTATACCTGCAGATACTATGGGCGGGGCATCTTCAATCATAGTACCGTCCAAACCGGTAGGGATGGCACTTTTTGCTCTTTCAGCACCAGCATGAATTGCACCACGTAACGCTGCAGCAAATTCGGCAGCTGTTTGATAGCGGTCAGCTTTATCTTTTGCCATGGACTTGACCACTGCAGCATCGATTGCAGGCGGAACATCTGGGTTGATCTCGCTAGCATCTGGGACAGGGTCATTAATATGCATCATCAGTGTAGACATGGCGGAGTTGGCTTCGAAAGGCCGCTTTCCGGTCAGGGCTTCAAATAATGTAACGCCCAGGGAATAAATATCCACCCGATGATCGGCGATTTCTCCCCGAATAATTTCCGGCGCCATGTAAAGAGCTGTGCCAACGACGGCACCGGTAGCTGTGTGCTGTTTACCACCAATAATCTTGGCAATACCGAAATCCATCAGAATGGATTGCCCCTGTAGATTTAGCATAATATTCGCCGGTTTGATATCACGGTGGATCATGCCGCGCTTATGGGCATACTCTAGAGCATCACAAATACTGGCGATGATATCGACAGCATCTTTGGTTGACAAGCGACGGCTATCATCATTCAGCCGATTCAGACGATCTTCCAGGGTTTCACCGGGCACAAATTCCAAGACCATATAATAGGTATCGCCATCGTGAGAGAAGTCGTGTACCTGGATGATATTTGGGTGACGCAGTTGTGCAACGGAAACG
>CALCSH010000288.1 GCA_937893815.1 uncultured Anaerolineae bacterium
CGACGATATGTTCCTGCCCGGCGTATTCATCAAGGGAGCGCGGGCGCATACGGGCCGCCAACGGCGCTTCGTGCTTCATCTTTTGTTGCATGGCGTGGTCAAAGAGATCGGTCATTATCCCCATTATACCTGTGACTCAAACCAAAAGGGTGGTCTTTTAATCGGCTCTCAAATCCCCAGCGCGCTTAATGCGCGTCCATGAAGGATAGAACCACCAATGTGCCTTTGCCGATTTGGCTTTGGAGCGCAATTTTTCCACCTTGAGCGCCGACCAATTCTTTGGCAATCGATAAGCCTAAACCGTTATTCCGGGAATCATCTACCCCGGGATTGTTGACCTGATAAAATCGGTCAAAGATATGCGACAGGTGCTCGGAGGAGATACCAACCCCATTGTCGCGAACCAAAATTTGGCGCTCTTTACCCTGCTGACGAGTGCTCATGTGGATGTGTCCATTGGGAGGCGTAAATCGCAAGGCGTTATCCAACAAAATGAGTAATACCTGACGCAAACGAACAGGATCGCCCCAAACCGCTCCAGCGACGCTCTCGACTTTCAGGGTGATATTCTTTGTGGTGGTGAGTTTCGAAAATTGACCTTCGATTTCTCTGAGAAGAGCAGAAAGTTCAACAGCTTCACGCGTGAGTTGTAACCTGCTGGAATCCAGGCGGGAGAGCAACAACAAATCATCCACCAGATTATTCATATAATCGCATTCTTGCACGATTGTTTGCAAGTGCATGGCTTGTTCGGCCTCGCTATTCTGGCGCAAGGCATAATCAGCCGTCGCCCGGATCAGGGTCAGTGGCGTGCGCAGTTCATGGCTGGCATTAGAAACGAAGGATTGTTGGTGATTCCAGGCCTGCTGGGCGGGACCTAAAGAGCGGCCCGAAAGCCACCAACTTCCCAGGCCAAGCACTATTGAACTCAATCCTGCCAGGATCAGCAGGCCTACAAGGTATTGTTCCAACACCCGGTCCTGATCGCGCAGCAACCTGCCCACTTGCAGCAACGTCGGACCTCCAGGCACCAAAACCCGGTAGGTCAGCAAGCGGGCGCGGCTGCCATCCTCCAACCGGATGGTACGCAAATCAGACCCGCTTGCCAGTGCGGCGGCGGCGGCGGCTCGATCTTGCGTAATTGGCGCTGTGGGAAGGTTGGCTGCCGAGATTAATTCACTGTTGGCATTCAGTGGCAACACAAAGACAGGAGCCAGTTCCTCGTCATAGGCGCCCTCTTCGAGACGCTCTGCCTGATAGGTGGTTTCTTGAGAATATTCACCTTCATCATCATCGTGTTCGCGTACAACGACGGGGACCGCTGTAGGCGTTGGCAAAGATTGCCCTTTATTCTCCAGCCAGTTTTGTTCGGCCTGGGCTAAATCTTCGGGCAGCGAGAGCCCGTATTGGTTCATCAGCAATGCCATCTTAACTTGCATAGCCTGATCAGTGGCATTGTAAAGGTAATAGTGCAGCAAGCTGTAGGATCCCCCACCCACCAGCATGATAATGGCGAGAGCTGCCAAAAAATAGAATAGAGTCAACTGAGTGCGCAGTTTTCTAAGCATCATCGACATTGAGTCTGTATCCAATCCCGCGTTCTGTTTGGATGGGGTCCTTCATCCCTGGCACGGTGAGCTTTGTGCGCAGGTACGAAATATAAACATCGACCATCGTGATTTGCACGCTGCTATCATACGACCAGACATAATTGAGAATATTTTGCCGGGGTAGCACCTGTCTGGGATGGCGCATCAGATATTCGAGCAATGTCCACTCGGTCTTGGTCAACTCCAGGGTGTGTTCGCCCCGGCGGGCGGTATGGGCGCGTAAATCCATCACCAGATACCCTACGCGCAGTTCCCACTGATCTGTCGTGTTGTCCTGAAAACGCCTGGAAAGGGCGTGCAGACGAGCGATGAGTTCATCAAATGAAAAAGGCTTCACCAGGTAGTCATCGGCACCGCTATTGAGACCGGCTACCCGGTCTTCAACCTGCGTGCGGGCTGTCAGCATGAGGAGCGCTATAGGCAAGCGTGCCGAGCGGATGGCGCGGCAGATGGAGGGGCCATCTCGCCCAGGGAGCATCCAATCGACGATGGCGATATCGTATTCGCCGCGGAGCGCCATATCGAAACCGAGATTGCCATCATGCGCCAGGTCAACTCCAAAATGTTCTTCTTCCAGAACGGTACGAATTAAATTCGCCAGACGGCGGTCGTCTTCGATGATTAAAACGCGCATTTTACTTCCTTTGAGCGATTGCCTTCGTTTACGATTTTGGCTCTTTGAGACTTTGCGTGGAGGTTCCCAGATTTGGGGGTGTGGCGGGTGTTTCACACCCGCCACACCCCCAAATCTGGGCTTTATCTTGCTAAATCTCAGAGACCCACGATTTCCTAAGTGTACTCCAAGAAGATTGGAAATTGATTGGAATATTCGAGTTTCTTTCCAAGAGAGTTCCAATTCTTTCCCGGTATCCTTAGGTTCATATCAGGGCAATTGTCCAGCCGGGATCCCCTTTCTGGAAGAACAGTTGCCAAAGCTCATAAGGAGAAAAAAACAATGAACAAACCAGCGATTATCTTCTCAGCCTTTCTGAGTGCTATTGTACTGACGATCATTGGAGGCGTGGTGTATACCGTGCGCGGCGCAGAGCCAGACCCAGTCATCCAGGCTGCACCGGCTGTTGCTGTGGAACAAGCCTTCGCAATTGATCCCGGTCTGGAGCAAGAACTTCTGGCGCGCGAAGCGGCGTATCAGGAGCTGATTGCCCAAGCCAATACCCGGCTGGCCGAACAGCAAGCGGAGGTAGTTGCGCAAGTCAGCACACCCACCGCAGTTGTGCTTCAGATCACAGCGGGAGAAGCCGCAGTATTTGCATCGAATCACCTTGGCCAAACTCGGATATATAGTGTGGAAAGCGTCGATTTCAACGGAAAGGTTGTTTATAAAGTGACCTTCAGTACAGGGGATATTGTCTATGTCAGCCCCTATGGGGATATCGTATCGGTAGAATTGGCTTCTCGCGAGCCAGATCCCCAACCGCAAAGCGTGGCAAGAAGCGCTCCGAGTGGTGGAGGCGAACAAGAACACGAAGGCGGAGATGATGATTGAAATGCAATTGAGAGTCGATTTGTATAGAAAACTCGAGATTCCTTCATCAATCAGTGCATCACAATAGAACTTCAAATCAGGAAACACTTATGACCAGCGCAAAACCCCGTCCCAAAAAACGAAAATCGTTGATGGGCACCATAAAAACGCTAATTGTCTCTATCGCTCTGGCAAGCGTGCTCGGTTTCTGGAGTTTGTTCAGCCGCCAGAGCGATCCCGCTGTGCTGGCGGCCGCTAATGGCAATACTTCGCTTGCTCAGTCGGTTGACCGCTCACTGGCAGCAGATCTGCCGCCCATGCCTACGTTGATCCCGCCATTGGATCCATCGACAATCGTGCAATCGGTTTCGGCCCCGGTGGTTCAGTCCCAGGTTCGCCCCGGCACCACAGTTATGTTCGGCGGATCAAAGCCTTCTTCGGGCGGCGGCGGCGCCAGTGTCGGATCGAGTGCAGGTGCGGGAGCCGTGACCGTAACCCAATCTTCAAAATAAATATGCAAAAAATATCGTTCAAAGCCATGGGCTGCCAGATGATGGCAGCCCTCGATCATCCATCTGCGCGGGCACAAAATCGCCTGACGAGAGTCTCCGAGTGGTTTGATAGCTGGGAACAAAGTCTAAGTCGTTTTCGGCTGGATAGCGAACTTTCCCAATTGAATCGGTCACCAGGCAGGATGCAATCGGTCAGCCCGGTTTTTTGGGAGGTTTTCCAACTCTCTATGGATATTGCCGAACGCAGCTCGGGGTTGATCAGCCCTCTGGTGTTGGATGCTCTGCTCCAGGCTGGGTACAGCCAAGGTTTCGAGCTGCTGAAGCCCTCGGGCAACGGAATCAATACAAAAACCGGCTCGCCGATCCCCGCCGTTGATCGCCTGCAATGGGATATCAAATCCCATTCGATACAACTGCCTCCTGACATGCATCTGGATTTCGGCGGCGTCGCCAAAGGCTGGGCGGCACATAAGGCCATGAATAAGCTGAAAATCTACGCTCCTGCGCTGGTCGATGCGGGGGGCGATATCGCCATCAGCGGTTTACGCGCCGATGGTCAACCGTGGCCGATCGCCATTGCTGACCCCATGCGCCCCGGCGACCAACTGGGAATGCTCCGAGTTGGTCGCTGCGGGATTGCGACGTCGGGAACCGATTACCGGCGCTGGAAAACTGGAGATGACTGGCAGCACCATATTATCGACCCGCGCACAGGCCGCCCCGCCGAGACCGATGTACTCAGCGTTACAGTAGTCGCCCCCACGGTGATGGAGGCGGAAATGGCCGCCAAAGTGGTCTTGATTTCGGGAAGTCAGCGCGGCCCGGAATGGTTGGAAGATCAACCCCATCTGGAAGGTCTGGTAGTTCTCGAAGATGGATCTATTCTAAAAAGTCTAAATTTTGAGCAATTATTTTCGGAGTAAATCGAATGTCTACTATTGATAAGATAACCCCTGTTCCATCTACGGAAGCGGAAAAATCAACCGGTATAATTCTGTTGGCTGTGGCGGCTGGCATGTTGCTTAGCGTATACCTGCTGCCGGTAATCTTGCCATCGATGTCCCATTCTATCGTGAGCAGTGATCCGAAGGTCTATTGGTATCTCTCGCGAGGCAGTGCCTTTGTAGCGTTTGGGTTGTTGTGGCTCTCGATGGCCCTGGGGTTGGGGTTGACCGGGAAAATGGCAAAGGTGTGGCCCGGGTTGCTGCAGGCTGTGGATTTGCACGAATTCACCAGCTTGTTGGGGTTGGGTGCTGCACTTTTTCATGGCCTGATTTTGACAGGCGATCGCTATATCCAATTTACCCAATTGCAAGTGCTGATTCCCTTTGCCAGCCAGGGTTATGAACCCATTTGGGTAGGGATCGGGCAAGTTGCTTTCTACGTGTGGGGGATCATTGCCTTGAGTTTTTACGTGCGCAAACAAATCGGTGCGAAAACCTGGCGGCTGATCCATCTTACGAGTTTTATGGCTTTTGCCATGGCAATGCTACATGGTATCGCCAGCGGTACGGATAGCGGTACTGTTTGGGCCATGTTGATGTATTGGGGCAGTGCTGGCAGTCTGCTCTTTTTGCTGGCTTATCGAGTATTGGTGAGTTTGCCCGTATTTGGAACCAAAAAAGCCGCACAAGTATCCCACGAATAAATCAAAACGCGGGACAGCGTTCAAAAACTGGCATAGCCCGGCAATTTTATGGGAAATCTTCGGCCAGCATTTCAACCGTATCGATGCGAATGGTTTCGTATGGATACGGTTGTCCGCGCCTGGTGGCGCTCCACCGCAGGTGAACCTTGCCAGTGAAACAAGCCAGGGTGCGATAGCTTTTAGCAGCCAATCCCATTTAAATTTCTGAAGATGAACGGGCTTGATGCCAGCGCCGCATTTTTTCTTGAAAGAGCAATTCTTCGATGAAGTTGCGGTTATAGCTGATCAATTTGGCGATTACACCCAGACTAAAAAGTATCCCCGTAAGGGAAAAGCCGATCGTTGAGATGATCAGCGATTGAATATGCCCATTTCCCTGGCCGTGAAGATAAAAGTTCAGGAAACGTAACAACAAGAAAGCCGCTGGAAATAGAAAGAAAACCGCTGCCAGGTTGAATGTGGTAAAAGGTTTGTACACAATATAGGTCCATAATATATTAATGCTGGACTGGAGCATATATTGGTAGATATTTGCATACAAGCGCGAGGGGCGCGTAGGCGCATTGACAGGGATCGGGATCGAGCGGATGCGCAAACCTTTTCTGTCGGCCTGCACGATCGTATCCAGGGTATATGAATACCCGACAGAGGGGTTAAGCCGCATAAGCGCATCTGCTGAATAAGCCCGAAATCCAGATACCGTGTCGGGAACCCGCACGTCAATCAACTGGTTGACGAGAAAATTACTGATCCGATGAAAAATGCGTTTTAAGGGGCTGAAATGTTCAACCGTCCAGGGTTGACGATTGCCAATTACAATATCGGCCTGGCCTGCCAGAATGGGTTGAATCAATGCGGGGATGCTGGCCGCGGGATATTGATGATCGCCATCCGTATTAAGAAAAATATCGCACCCGCTGGAAATCGCTGCATCTACGCCCGTTTTGAACGCATGTCCCAATCCGCGATTCTGTTTGTGCTGGATCAGGTGAGTACTGTGTTGGCGCGCAATATCGGCGGTTTTGTCGCTAGAGCCATCATCAATGATCTGGATTCTGATTTCCGAGATGCCCGGCAGAACCTCGGGCAGGTCATCCAAAACCTGAGGTAGCGTTTGTTCTTCATTGAAACAATTGATATTGATGACGAGTCTCAAAATAGCCTTCCGATATAGGGCTTTTGATGCGATTGAACCGACCCCCATTATACCTGTTCCAATTTTGACTGGTGAGACTCGGCTTTGGACTTTATGGTTTTTTTGATGCCTTCGGTAGCGCAAACCCTATCCCCCTAAATCTGGGGTTTCTCACAGCAGTTCCCAATGAAGAGTTTTGGATGATCGTAATTCATATATGACTCTACTGCAAAAAGCCGATGACGGAGATGTCCGCCGGAATATATG
>CALCSH010000289.1 GCA_937893815.1 uncultured Anaerolineae bacterium
TTGGAACTATCGCACCATCCCTATCCGGACAGTTATTTAATTCTCGTTCCTTAGTTTCAGCTAAAAAAGAGTAAGCAAATAGTCTGGAGATTTCTTCCGGTAGGATAAACCGTATAAAATGGGTTATTTTCCATGCGAAACCAGCTAATTTGGTGTCGGGGCAACGGTGTTTGGCTTTCTAGCCAGGTTTCCTTTGGGCAAATGGGCAGTCACCGACTTCTTTTCTCGAAGTTGCCCAGAAATTGGGGCGTCTTTGGGAAATGGTTTTCCCATCAGCAGTCGCCGGAAGCGTCCAGGAGTTCGCTTGGGGTTGCGATCCCACATCGTCCCGATGTCCTACGGGAAAAACCGGTTGGGGTTGGCGGGAAAGACGCTGCCAGGAAGCTCAAAATCGAGCCTGCCAGGAGCGCCAATTCGGGCAGGCGTTGGATGCTCTCTGGGTTATGAACGAACTGGCGATGTGCGCCTACCATTTGTTTAGCACTGAGTGGGATTTGTTCTACCGGCCAACGGTCTTGGTAAATGGCACGCACACTTTCCACTCTGAGTTTCACTGGTGTGGCTAACAGCCAGGGTTGTTTGAAATCAGGGTCATAAAAGGCGTAGACATCGAAGATTTCGTTCTCCTGGTTTGGAGTGGTTTTGTTTAGGACCAGATCACGCCAGACCTCCACACGGATTTCACGTCCGCACTCAACCCAGGAGTAGGTCTCGTCGGATGATGTGGCGGGTAGCGTCTTGTCTTTGTGCTTTCGAGGTAGGGGACGCACCAACGTCCCATACTTCGGCTTGCGTCCTCGACGATGTTCAGGAAGAAAGTTGCGTCGTGCGGTGAAAGTGGTTGCCAGACGGATAACATACCGCTTGATCTTGGCTTTTTGCAGGGCAGCGATCTTTACGCCCGCATCTACAACCAGAATTTCATCTCCGCCAAGTTTCTTTTCGGCGTTTTTGAGGATATCTTCCCACAAACGCTTTTCGCTGGTGTCTTTCGGATGCACACGCTCAAAGGCTCGTGGCAGAGCTATCCGCTGTCCGTTGAGTTCACCTACTTCTTCACAGATGCCAAAGATGACGGCAGGCAATGCCCGGCCTGCTGCTGGATGGTAATGCTTGCTTGGACATTTCTTCAGCGCTGGACGCCAAAAAGCTGTCACGTCTGCTGTTACCGGTAGATAACCTTCAGGGCGCTGCTCCTGCCATACCCCTTTCCGAAACGCTGTCCAGGCTCGCCGTATGGCCGCATCTGATAAACCAGTAGCCTTCAGCGCCGGAAATATCGCCCCACGGTTTGGCAAGAGCGCTCCGCTCACCATCATCCACATGAAATGTAAAAGTGCAAGGTTCGTCCCGATTGGAAGACTTTCGAGCAGTCTGCGCAAAACGGCTATGGTATGATTTGTCACGGTAATGGGTCTCCTGGCTTGGCTTTTTGTTCAGCACAATAAGATTACCACGCCTTGTACCCATTACCTTCTTTTTTCCCCTCTTCAGTTAGCGGAAACTATAATCACAAAGGTTTGCAATAATCCTGTTTTTGTTCTGATTTGGTTATTGATTATCTATGTTTTGTGTGATACCATACAAAAACAGAACTAAATTGGCTTATAATTCATGAATCAGAGCCTAAAAAAGCCATGATTACTACATCTCGGTTTGGATGTGTTTGAAATCCGAAAAAAAACATAACTATTCAGCCACGGAAAAATTTACCAAAAAAAAGAATCTTCTTACCTGGTGAATAGTTTGATAATGTCAAGTTGGCAGAAAGTTTCCGAAAATTGGGGATATGGGCGGGGTGGAACCCCGCCCATATCCCCAATTTTCGACCACCTTTTGTGTAAGTTGACATTATCAAGATAGTTACTCAAGCATCTGCAGAATACTCGAAGGGAGTCTATATGTCTGGCACTGGTGAGAAAATTCGGTTCGCGCGTTTATTCGATGGGGCTAAAAATATTGTCGTCGTAGCGATTGACCACGGCCTTTATTTTGGGCCGCTGGCTGGCCTGATTGACCTCCCGACCGCCATCCAAAGCCTTCAACAGGCGGATGGTGTTCTGTTGAGCGCGGGCATGGCCACGCATTGTGCAGATTTCTTTGCCCGCCGCGGCGCACCGGCCATGATCGTGCGGCTCAATTGGGCGACGAATTATGTGGCCCCGTGGGAATATGAACATTCTCATTCTGTGCATCTCCTCACTCCCTCTGAGGCCGTGCGTTTAGGCGCTGATGTCGTGCTCGGTAGTGTGACATTAAAAACACCCGATCAGGCGGAGGATGCCCATAATGTAGAACTTTTTGCCCGCTACGCTCAGCAAAAAGTGCAAACAGGCGTTCCGCTGATCTGTGAAGTGTACCCGATTGGCGGCGATCACGCCAAACCTGAAGAATTGCAGGAACAGGTCGCCATCGGCTGTCGCATGGCTGCCGAGTTGGGGGCCGATATGATCAAGACTTTCTACACCGGAGATGGGTTTACCCAGATTGCCGCTGCCACCCCGATCCCAATTTTGGCACTGGGTGCTCTCAAAAAACCGCGCGAAACGGATGCACTCTTCGCGGCAGCAGAAGCGATTGAACATGGCGCACGGGGTGTGGTCTTTGGCCGTAATGTGGTTCAAGCCCGCGACCCGGAACGCCTGCTCGAAGCTTTGAAGGAAGTCGTCAAAGTGGGCATGGCACCCGATACCACTGCCCAAAAATATCACCTGGACTAAAAATGTCATTACTACTGGGGCTTGATATCGGCACCACATCTGTCAAGGCAGGTCTTTTCAATGTTGAGGGGCACTGCCTGGGTTCCGCGCGGCGCGACTATGCTCTGCGTACCCCGGCCGTGGATCATGTTGAATTGGATGCCGAAACCTATTGGGATGCAACCTGTCGGGTTATTCGAGAGGCGCTTGCCTCGCAGGATGCCCGGGGGCAGGAAATCGTGGGGGTCGGCGTATCCAGCCAGGGCGAGACCGTGATTCCGGTAGATCGCCGCGGAAATCCCATTCACCCGGCCCTGGTCTGGTTGGACAATCGTGCTCATAACGAATCCCAACAACTCAACGAACAACTCGGCCATCTGGCCTATTGTCACACGGGAATCCCTGAGATCAATCCCACCTGGACAGCTTGTAAAATCGCCTGGTTGCGTAAAAACCAGCCAGATATTTTTCGATCCGCTCATAAATTTCTACTGGTTCAGGATTTCATCATCCATCACCTGACCGGACAGTTTGTCACGGAGGGAGCCATCGCCTGTACCACGCTCCTTTATGATATTGTCGAACACCAATGGTGGCCATTAGCCCTGGAAGCGATTGGGGTGGAACCCGAACGTTTGCCTTCAATCTCCAAACCCGGCGCGATCGCGGGGAGTTTGACTTCGCAGGCTGCTGAGTTGCTCGGTCTCCCCGCAGGTATTCCTGTCATCCTGGGCGGGATGGATCAGGCGGTCGGCGCGATCGGCGCTGGCAATATCCTACCGCAAATGGTATCTGAAACCACGGGGGGAGCGCTGACGATTCAGGTCACCGTCCCACGCCCTGATCTTGACCCCAGCGGACGCGTCCCCGTTTACGTTCACAGCGCAGCAGATCAATATTTGTTTGTCCCGGTCTGTGACACTGGCGGCATGGCTCTGCAGTGGTTTCGCAATACCTTCGGTGCAGGCGAATCCCAGCAGGCAGCCAGAGATGGCAAAGATGTCTACGACTTGCTGACCGATTTGGCAGAGCAATCCCCGTCCGGGTCTGACGGTTTGTTGATGCTGCCCCACCTGACAGGCGCGTTCAGCCCTGAATACAATCCGCAGGCGCGTGGAGTTTTTTATGGCTTCACCCTATTTCACCAGAAAGCGCACTTCACGCGTGCGGTTCTGGAAGCCGTGGCCTATATGCTGCGCCGTAATCTGGAATTGATCGCCCAGGCTGGCATCAAGGCGGAGGTATTGCGCGCCACCGGCGGCGGCGCGGCCAGCCGCTTGTGGCGGCAAATCAAAGCGGATGTCTGCCAGTTGCCGGTAGTGACTTTGCGGCATGGCGACACGGCCCCCTTGGGAGATGCCATGCTGGCCGCTGTGGCGGTCGGCCTTTTCCCCTCCCTGGGAGAAGCCGTCGATGCCATGGTTTCAACCGATGAGCAATTGTCCCCAATTCCCGAAAATGTGGCTGCGTACGAGCAATCCTATCAGCGATATTGTCAGCTAAATGATGCGCTGGAACCATTATTTCGGCAACATTTCGGTTCACCCGTCGCGGAGTGAGCGCTTAAACGTTCATCTCCGCCTTAATTCAAAACTGTATGGAGGAATACGATGGCAACCCAACCTAAAATTGGCCTTTTCGTTACCGCTTTGCTGGAAGACGACTATAACAAAACCGGGCACATGCGCCCCAAGATGAGCGAGGCCACAGATCGGATTGCAAAAATCCTGGCCCCTTATGGTGAAATTATCAATCCCGGCTTCGTCGAATATGAACCGGATGCCGACAAAGCCACCCAGGCTTTCAATGCTGCCCCCGTAGACCTGGTTGTCGCTATCGAATTGGCCTACCAAAAGGGCATCATCCCCATGCGCACCCTCTTGCGCGTCAACGCCCCCATTCTGGTGTGGAACACGCAGCAGATCCGCCGTTTCCCCGAGGATGCTGATTTTGACGTCATCATGGAAAACTCTGGCATGGCAGGCCTGCCTGAATTAACCAGCGCCCTCTTGCGCAGCGGTCGTTCCTTTGAATTGCTCACCAGCCATGTCAACGATCCGGCGGGGCTGGCCCAGATTGGAGAATACGCTGCCGCTGCTGGCGCCATTCGCCGGCTGGAGAAAATGCGGATCGGCATTATCGGCCATCCCTTCGAGGGTATGACCGATTTGATGGTGGATTATCTTAGTTTCCGCGACATGATCGGGCCGGTGTGTTGGC
Organism: uncultured Anaerolineae bacterium; assembly: GCA_937893815.1. Lineage (GTDB taxonomy): Bacteria > Chloroflexota > Anaerolineae > Anaerolineales > UBA11858 > NIOZ-UU35. The sequence continues at coordinate 4,920 of CALCSH010000289.1, forward strand.
CGCTCGAACCGGAGAAGGTGGCAATTGCAGCGGAGAAAATGGATGCCGGACGGGTACGGAAATTTATGCAGGCCCAGGCTGAGAAGTACGATGCCAGCGCCATGCCCGATGATCTCTTCGAACGTTCGGCGCGTCTCGCTCTGGCTCTAGAGGATGTCGCCCTGGAATACAAATTCGATGGGTTGGCTGTCTTTGACCAGATTTGGCTCACCGATCCGCGCGTCGGCGTGATCCCCAGTTACGGCACCGGCTACTTATGCGCCCAACACATCCCGGTGGCCACGGAAGCGGATGTCACCACGCTCAGTGCCATGATGATCCTGCAAGAGTTGGCCGGTGAAGCCACCTTCCTCGAGAATTATGTGATTGATTTTGACGAAGATGCCATCATCCTATCCCATGACGGCCACGGCAATCCGGCTATGGCTGCCGATGCCAAAGGCGTGCGCATCAAACCCAGTATCTATTACGAAGGTGTCAACGGCCGCGGCGCCGGGCTGGAATTTGCCTACGCCCCGGGTGATGTCACCATCCTGTCCTTGATCCCCCTCGGGGATGGCGATTGGCGCTTGATTGTTGGTGAAGGCGAATCCCTGCCGATCACCCCTCGCCCAGTAGCCGCCCCGCAGATGCTTTTCCGCTACAAAAATGGCTCGATCACCGAGTTCTGCGACCGCTGGCTGCTGGCCGGTTCCCCCCATCATATGGCATTGGCTTACGGTCATCTCGCCGAGCAGGTTGAAAAACTGGGCCGTTTGCTGGGCATCGAGGTCGTTTACGTCTAAATAGAAAAAATATTTGGCACGCAACACCCACAAGGCGTGCTCACGCACAAAGCCGCTAAGGCGCAAAGATAATTTTGTAGGAAAACTTTGAACAAAAATATTGCTTCCATGTTATGGGCAGCCACACCGCCCGCTATGCCTCGTTATGCGCCCAATTCGCCAAATCTGGCGGAGAAGAGGCCTACGCCGAACGCGCCCGACGATCATTCAATTGGGCCACCTATATGGCAGACGAAAACGGATGGGTGCGCGTCGGCACCGATGAGCCGGATTATCACAACCAATGCTGGTTCACTGACGGGTATTTCGACTATGTGCCCCACTTTCTAGACGGGATGGCCTGCTTGCCAGAAACCGCGCCGCGGTCACGCGACTATCTGCTGCAAAGCTCCTCAGTCGTTCAACAGATCACCTACAACCCGCTCCATATCCAATATCGCACCTTTGACGAAACGGCTGTCGATATGTTTCGATTGACCTTCACTCCCCAAAGCATCGAATGTACAGGACGGCTTCTTCCTGAAGTGGAAGATCCTTCTTCCGATATGGGATGGCGTTTCGACCCACGCCTTGGGGTGCTGCAGGTTCGTCATGATTTCCCCTTTGTTGAGGTGCGTGGACGATGAAAGCACAGGAACAGTTATGACCTCAAATCAGGCGAAGAAAAGAAGGCGCAAGCGAAAGTGGCTGGATTGGATACCGTTGATGCCATTCCTGTTTTTCTGTCTGGTAATCATGATATTGCCTCTGTTCTTTATGCTCAAAGGAAGCTTCACCGGATCGGAAGGCCAGTTTACATTGGAACATTACGCCAAGATGGGCGTTTCGATTTACGCCATATCCTTCCGGAACAGCATTCTTCTCTCCGGGATAACGGCCATCCTGGGCGTTATTATGGGAACCATCGTCGGCTATTTCATTTGTCAATTACGCAGCAAACGCGCCCAGGAATTGGTGACGGCCCTGTGTGATGTGACTTCCAATTTTACTGGCGCTCCGCTGGCGTTTGCCTTCATCGTTGTTTTGGGCAGCAATGGGGTTCTGACATTGGCCTTGCGCGAGTATTTGAATTGGAAAATTTACCCTGCCTTTAGCATCTATTCTTTCTGGGGTTTGGCCCTTGCGTATACCTACTTCCAGTTGCCGCTAATGGTTCTTTTGATTATTCCCGCCATAGCCGGATTGAAATCCGAATGGCGGGAGGCGGCCCGCGGCCTGGGAGCTAGCTCGGGGCAATACTGGCGCTATGTGGGTTTACCTGTGCTGACGCCTGCCATCGGAGCCGGTTTGCTCTTACTATTTGCCAACGCGTTTGGAGCCTATGCCACCGCCTATACGCTGACAGAGTTTCGTTTTCCCCTGATAACCCTTCAACTGGGGTTTTTGTTGACCGGGGAAGTGTTCCGCGATCCGGGCGCAGGAGACGCCATGGGCATTCTAACGTTGCTGATGATGGGGATGTCGATCATTATTTATCAAGTTATTTCTCGGCGAGGGAGGAAATGGCAGCAATGAACAAACGCACCGCCGTTCCTGGATTCGCTATCGGATGTTTCTTGTTTTATATGTTACTGCCCATCGTAGCAACCTATGCTTTTTCGGTGGCCACCCGCTGGGATCGTAGCATCCTGCCCGAGGGCTTGACCCTGGATTGGTACAAAGCGGCCTTCACCGACCAGTGGTTTATCATCGTCTTCAAGAATTCGCTGGTTCTTTCCATCAGTACGGTGATTGCCAGCATTCTGTTAATTGTGCCAACCGCTTATTGGGTTCACTTGCGAGTGCCGAAAGCGCGGCCTCTGTTGGATTTGATCAGCACGCTGCCTTTCGCCATCCCGGGGGTTGTTCTGGCACTGGGATTGATCCGACTGTATGCGCGCCCTCCGCTGATGCTTGCACGCACACCGGTCATGTTGGTTGCTGCTTATGTGATCTTTACCATGCCCTTTATGTATCGGCCTGTGGCCAATAGCCTGGAGGCGGTCAATATCCGGGTGTTAACGGAAGCCGCCCAGAGTCTGGGCGCATCCTGGGGGCGCACACTTCGGCAAATCATCTTGCCGAATATTCTTCCCGGTATTCTGAGCGGAGGTTTGTTGGTCTTCGCCACAATTTTTGGAGAGTTTACGATTGCCACATTCCTGGTGGGAGCACGTTATAAGACATTTCCCATGCAGCTCGTATATTTTACTCGCCGGGATGGACGAATTGCTTCGGCCTATTCGGTGATTAGCTTTACGATTGCCTGGACTACATCATTGGTTATCCTTTGGATCGCAGCCTGGGGCGCCAAACGGACCAGCGGCGGAGGGAAGCATCCAACCAAGGGTCATACTACGGGAGTCGTCGGAGATTAACTATGAGCTATCTCGATCTTGACCACCTGAACAAAGCATTTGACGGCGCAATCGCGGTAAATAATTTGAGCTTACACGTAGAAAAAGGAGAATTCGTCTCGTTACTTGGCCCCTCGGGGTGTGGGAAGACGACCACGTTGCGAATGATCGCTGGCTTCGAGACTCCGGATTCGGGCAGCATTCATTTAGCCGGTGAAGAGATCACCTCCGTGCCCCCCAATCGACGGGGAATGGGTATGGTTTTTCAATCCTATGCGCTATTCCCCAATATGACAGCCTGGGGCAATGTTGCCTTTGGCTTACGGGTTGCACAGAAATCTCAAAAAGATATTAAGCAACGCGTCAACCAGCTACTCGACCTGGTCGGATTATCCAACGCCGGGCACAAATATACCAATGAATTGAGCGGTGGGCAGCAACAACGCGTGGCATTAGCCCGCGCCTTGGCGATTGAACCCCGAGTGTTGTTACTGGATGAACCGCTCAGCGCCCTTGATGCTGTGGTGCGGGTATCCCTGCGTCACGAAATTCGCCGTATCCAGACCGCCCTGGGCATAACTACGATCTATGTAACTCACGATCAGGAAGAAGCACTCTCGATCTCGGACCGTGTGGTTGTGATGCGGCAGGCCATGATCGAGCAAGTGGGCACGCCAGAAGAAATCTACACCCAACCGGACACCCACTTTGTGGCCACATTTGTTGGCACTTCCAATCAGTTTCCAGGCATCTTGAAAGATGCTCGTAGCGGGCTGGTAACAAGTGTCAATGGGGATTGGCAAATATCAATACCGCCGATTATGGATGATCATATGCAAAACGGGGATGCGCTGATTGTCATCGTTCGACCGGAAGAAATCCGCGTCAGTCAGGCTGAGATTGTTATCGAAGAAGATAATGTTATTACTGCCGTGTTAGAAACGATCACCTTGCTTGGCCCAGTGACTCGTTTGAGTTTGAGTTTGCCGGGACAGCTCATCATTGCTGATATCAAGACTGTTGATCGAGGCCGTTTTGTTTGTGGTACGTCGGTACAGTTATCTTTTCCTCGAAGGGCATGTAGAGTGATGCCGGGGGGCGATATTACCAATGGTGACGATAATTGAGCCGGATAGCGAATTGAAAGGAGGTCCCTAAAAACCATTAGAGTTTCCAAACTGTGTGATGAAGTCACCCTCACGATTGGATGACATCCTGGTACTTTATCAAAAAGATTCTGGAGGAAAATAAAAATGAAGATTAAGCTTGCCTTTAGTTTCCTAATGGTCGCAGCGCTGGTGCTTCTGCTCTCTGCTTGTCAACCGGCGCCAGTTGCTGAAGAAGCCCCTCCCGCGGCAGCCGAAGCAGACGCTGCCGTTCCCGCCGATGCTATGGCCACACTTATCGAGGCTGCCAAGGCCGAAGGTGAGATCGTTAGCTATGGTTTGCCCGATGACTGGGTTAACTACGGTGGCATGTGGGCAGTGTATGAGAGTAAGTATGGCATCACCCATCTAGACACGGACATGGGCAGTGGTGAAATCATCGCCGCGCTGCAAGCCGAAAAAGGCGCTGGTGTAGCGGATATCACTGACCTGGGAGTCAACTTCGCCAATCAGGTCGTTCAAGACGGCCTTTCTCAACCCTATAAACATGCATACTGGGATGAGATTCCTGATTATGCTAAAGATGCGAATGGAGCCTGGTCTGCTGCCTATTGGGGAGCTATCGGATTCTGCGTCAATACGGATCTAGTAGAAAATGTCCCCATGAGTTGGGCCGACTTACTGGATGAGCAGTATCAGGGTATGGTCTCTATGAAGGACCCCCGCAAATCCGGAACGGCCAACTCGGTTGTACTGGGAGCCGCTTTTGGCAACGGAGGCGATGAAAGCAACGTTCAACCTGGTCTGGATTACTTTGCCGAGATGATCGCCAAGGGACAGTTGAATGCGGTTTCCCCAGGAACATCCCAAATCCAGGCTGGTGAGGCCCCGATTGCCTTGTTCTGGGATTTCGATTGCCTGAGCAAAGCCGAGGAATTGGGCATGCCCTTGCAGTTGGTCATCCCCAGCGATGGCACGGTTGCCGGTCTGTACACGCAGTTCGTGACCGCCGATGCGCCACATCCCAATGCTGCGAAACTGCTGCTTGAGTTGGAATTCTCAGACGAAGGTCAACTGGCTTACGCTCAGGGATTTACGCACCCAATCCGCAATATTGAACTGCCTGCAGATCTGGCTGCCAAATTCCCACCCGCGTCAGCTTATGATAACGTTCACTTCCCTCAGGATTTCTCCATGCTGACTTCTGCTGCCGAGGCAATTGCCAGTGGCTGGGAGAGTATCGCTCAATAGATTTCATCAAGCACGTCTACAGGGGACACACCCTGTATGGATAAGCGCACGTTCGGATCGTCAGAATGAGGGGGGTCTGGCGATCCGGAGTGAGCCATTTGTGCCTGGAGAAGACTCTCTAGAACCATCGAGAAGAATTTTAGATACCGGGTTTCGTCTAGCAAAATTTAGCATCGATTCCCGTGGGCAGGGTATACTTGGGAAAAAATTTAGAAAACTAGGATACAGCATGACCGATCATTTGAATGCGCGCCAGCGCCGCGACTCGATTGCTCGCCTTGTTCGAGATCGGGGACGGGTTCAAGTAACGGAGTTGATGGCAGAGTTTGACCTGACAGACACTTCCATCCGCCGTGATCTCTCGATCTTGGAAGGAAAAGGCATTCTTCGCCGTGTCCACGGTGGAGCGATTTCCACCAGCGAGGGTATGCAAATCAACGCCCTGGAGGAACGCATCAATCACCTCGGACTCGAAAAACGATGTATCGGAGCCGCCGCCGCGAGCCTTATTCAGGCAAAAGATGTAATTATTCTCGATTCTGGTACGACCGTTTTACAAGTCGCCCGACATATCCCCGAAAGCTTACGGCAGATGGGAACGCTGCGCATCGTCACAAACTCAACATTACTTTTGGATGAAATGGGTCTCTGGGCTACACCCAATCTTTTGTTGTTGGGGGGTATTTTTCTACCAGAACACCGCGCCACAGTTGGGCCTGAGCTTTTGGGCTGTTTGAAACAAATATCCGCAACCCGGGCTTTCCTGGGGTGTGATGGTCTCACACTCGATGGCGGAATTACCAGCGCTCACCCCCTTATCGCCGAAGCGGGCAGGATGATGGCTTCGCGATCAGAGCAATTGATTGTATTGGCAGACCATACGAAACTGGGTAAGGCAGGATTTGTTCCCATTATGCCAATCGAAAGAATCGATCTATTGATCACGGATGCGCGCGCACCGGAGGAAATAATTACCAGTCTTCGCAAGCGTGGAATTCAAGTTCTAGTGGTCCAAGAGGATCCGTGATACAAAATCACAAGAAAGGAAAGAATAGTAGCGGATAAACATTCAAGAGGTCGGCCATATCCTGCTAAGTGTACCGCTATAGGAGTGTTGAGGCACTGGTAAAATGATATTGTCCACAACAGAATTCCAGGTAAATAGCTTGACAATGTCAAAATAGAATGGACGAAATGATTAACCAAAGAAACATCGAGCGAGTTGCAGAAATTCTAGTGCGCCATCCATGTTGTGTGGCACTCACTGGCGCTGGCCTTTCTACTCCATCAGGCTTACCCGACTTTCGGAGTCCTGGTACGGGGTTGTGGGAACGAATAGAAAAAATACCTGGCGGTCAATCTGAGGTGATGACCCTTCAAGGATTCAAGGAGAAACCTGAAGCGTTTTACAGACACTTTCACTCATTTCTAGAGATGATAGTATCTGCGAAGCCAAACCAAGCGCATATTGCAGTAGCGAAGTTGGAGGCTGGTGGCTATATTCAAGCAATAATCACCATGAATGGGGACATGCTTCACCAGAAAGCTGGTTCACAAAGAGTTATAGAAATACACGGCACAATTGGCAGGGCTGTTTGTATGAGTTGCTATCAGTATGATCAAGGCGAGTATCATTGGCAGCGATATCTTGAGAACGGTAAAATCCCACAATGTCGTCGCTGTGGTGGAGTCATGAAACCAGATGTAATATTGCCTGGTGAGCAATTGCCTGTGCAGATGGTGTTGACCGCAAAAAAACTGTTACGTGAATGCGATGTGATCATGGCAATAGGTACATCATTTTCTGGTGGTCCGGTTATGAACTGGATAGAGAAGGCGTGTGAGCAGAGAAAGAAATTGTTGATCATTAACTCAAATCCCACAATATTGGATGCGGTCGCAGAAATAGCGATTAGGGCTGATGTTGCAGATGTATTGCCAGCCATTGGAGAAAAACTGGGCATCGCTAATTATGGATGACTTTGCAAAAAGCCACGCAGCCTTGCGATAGGCTGCTGGGATTCATACCGAAGAAGGAAGACGATTCTAACTTCGAGATTTTTTCGCTTGCAAATGATGTTCGCGCTACCTTATACCAACAAATGTCAACTGTACGCTGCCCTAAAAAGATAAACACGATATGAACGAGACATTCAAAAAAAGACTTAATCGTGGCGACCTTCTAATCGGCACCATAATAACAATTGCATCGCCTGAAATTGGTGAGATTTATTCTGGGGCTGGATTTGATTGGTTGTTTATCGATTTAGAACATAGTGCTTTGAGTGTAAAGGATGCCCAAGTAATCTTGCAATCAACATCCTTAGGAACACCGTGTTTGATACGCGTGCCATCTCTCGACGATATCTGGATAAAAAAAGCGCTTGATATTGGTGCGTCTGGCATCATCATCCCGCAAGTCAAAACGGCGGAGGATGCACAAAAGGCGGTACAGCTATGTAAATATCCCCCGGAAGGATTTCGGAGCGTTGGAATTGGGAGAGCTCAGGGGTACGGCGAGAATTTCCAAGAATATGTTATCAATGCCAACGATAATATTGCTGTGATTATTCAAATTGAACATAAAGATGCAGTTAAAAATATGGGGGACATCATTAAGGTAGCGGGTATTGACAGTGTGTTCATTGGGCCATATGATCTTTCAGCAAGTATGAATAAAATTGGACGCATTGCCGATGCAGATATTCAGAATGCAATCGCACAGGTAAAAGAAATTGCAGAAAGAGCAAACATTCCACTTGGAATTTTTGGAGCAACTGTCGATGCGGTTCGGCCATATATTATGAATGGTTACACGTTGGTAGCGATTGGAATTGATACAATGCTTATCAGTAACGCGGCAAAAGGCATGATAGAAAAGATTAAACACATTGGCGGAAATATCGGTTAACCGCGACCGCACTCCGGCCAACCTTCGGTTAAGATACCTCCATTGGGGGTCGCCCTTAATGATTGCAGATGGGCATCTTTTTTTCGATCAGCAGTTCATGGTCACGTGAAGGTAGTCAATGCTTTAACCTGAGTTTCGGGTCAGAGAACGCAATCCACTACTTCAGCAGTTTATCGAGCACGTAACTGCTCAGCCTCGAACCAAAGAAAGCCGAAAAAACGGGTATGCGTGGGGCTGAGCAGTTACTCGAGCACAATCAATTCAATGGAAATTAGGAAATGAATAAGACAAAATGGTATTTTTTCTTGTCGCGTGTGATTTTTATATTTTGGGTGAGCGGATGCTCCGACACCTCTGTCC
>CALCSH010000290.1 GCA_937893815.1 uncultured Anaerolineae bacterium
GATCAACACGCCAAGCATTTCAAAATCATTTATCTGACATCAGCAGATAATCGCATTATTGTTCATGACCGCATGCAAATCAACGACGCAGCTATGCCCGATCTATTGCGAGCCTTGATCACCAATTCGACCAATGAGGCAGCACAATGAAGCGAGCACTGCTGATTGGATTTTACAGTTTAATCGGCGTCGCTGTCACAGCGGCCCTGGCCTTTAAAATTCTTCAACCAGTTCAGGTCATTCCTCGCATTCGCCTCTCACCCGGCTTTGCGCTGACCACTCAAGATGGAGAACGCCTCACCAACGAAGATCTGCGCGGACAATTTGTCGTCTTTAATTTTTCGTATACTACCTGCGAAGCGCCGTGCGGCAATATGAATGACACCATCCTGGAGATTCAATCTCGGCTGGATGAGGTTAACCTTGGCGATATTGATATCACCTTTGTGACGATTTCATTTGACCCGCAGACGGACACACCCGAAAAACTCAAAGCCTATGCGAACTCGCTCGGAGCGGATCCAGATCAATGGATATTTGCTACCACCAAAGATCAAACCCTGCTCAAAGCAATTATCGGCGCGGGCTTTGAAGCCTACTACAACCAAAACGATGATGGCAGTTTCACATTTGACCCCAAGTTTGTGCTTGTTGATGGCTGGGGCATTATCCGGGGTGAATATCGCTATCAAACCCAGGTGCCCGATACCGACCGCATTCTGCGCCATATCGGAGTGCTAGCAGAAGAAGTTCAAAAAAGCACAGGGTCTGCCAGTCTTGCCTATGAGGCCGCCCACTATTTTTTGTGTTATTCGCCATAGCAAGCGCCGAAAGGCCTCTGCTGTAGGAGTTATGCGTTGGTTAAAAATCGTATTAATTTTCCGAAATTTGCCTGGGGAGTGCTGGCCTATAATTTGCTGGTCATTCTGTGGGGCGCGTATGTGCGCGCAACCGGATCAGGAGCAGGATGTGGCAGCCACTGGCCGCTGTGTAACGGCGATGTCGTCCCCCGCTCGCCGCGTATCGATACGGTGATTGAGTTCGCTCATCGAATCTCCAGCGGATTGGCCTTTTTGCTCGTCGTAGGGCTGTTGATCTGGGCGTATCGCGCTTACCAGAAAACATCGAGCGTGCGCCGTGCCGCCACCTGGGCCATGATCCTCATGGTGACTGAATCGCTGGCTGGGGCCAGCCTGGTGATCTTCCACTGGGTCGCTGGCGATACTTCGGTGGCGCGGGTGATCATGATGGGGATCCATTTGCTCAATACGCACTTGCTGATCGGAGCCATCCTGCTCACCGCCTGGTGGTCATCGCGAGAAGACCGAATCGAAACCCAATGGAACCACTTTAACTGGGCGTTGGCAATCGCTCTCATAGCAACACTCGTGATGAGCATGGCCGGAGCCGTCACAGCACTTGGTGACACCCTCTTCCCCACCGATTCGCTCGCTGCGGGCATTCAGCAAGATTTTTCTCCGACGGCGCATTTCATTATACGCTTACGTGTAATCCATCCCTTTATCGCGATTGGCGTCGGCCTGTTCATTACGTTTGTGGCCGGGGTCATCATTATGGAAACGCAAAAAGGGCAAATCGCTCGCAAATTGGCAGTCAGTGTAATTGCCGTATTTGCAATCCAACTGGTAGCCGGGTTGGTAAACCTGTTGTTACTGGCTCCTGTCTGGATGCAAATTATCCATCTTTTCCTGGCTGACCTCACCTGGCTTCTCCTTGTGCTGTTGATGAATGAAAAATCGGAAGGAGGCGCGTAATGGCCAAGAATACTCGCTGGATTTTTGCGATCGGGATTTTGATTGGCATTGCGCTGGTGGTCGCGTGGGGGCTGCCCAAGCTGCGTCCGCACACTTTTTACGGAACGGTTTTGCAATCCCCCGATAAAGCACCGGATTTCGCTCTGGATTCCGTGCTCGGTGAAATCAGCCTGGAAGATTTCAAGGGCAAAATCGTTATGCTCTATTTTGGCTATACATTCTGCCCTGATGTTTGCCCCGCCACCCTGGCCGAAGTCAGTACAGCGCTAAACCTTCTCGGTAAGGATGCGGAAGATGTTCAATTCATCATGATATCCGTGGATCCATTGCGAGACACCCCCGAAAAATTGGATGAATACGTTACCCATTTTAATTCCAGCTTTCTAGGCGTCACCGGCAGCGAGGACGAAATCGCGACAGTGGCAACGCTTTACGGCGTGTTCTACGAAAAACACGAAGGTACTGAAGCCACAGGGTATCTCGTTGATCACACTGCAACAGTGATGGTGATTGACGCCGATGGACACCTCAAACTGATCTTCCCCTTTG
>CALCSH010000291.1 GCA_937893815.1 uncultured Anaerolineae bacterium
AGCGCACTGAGTACGCGAGCCTGGTCGGCGACTTCGTCCTTCGTGTGACGCGCCAGGTACAAGGTTTCCAGCATTGACTGCACCTGACTCTCGACTAGAAGCGTACGCGGAACGGATTCGCGCGCCTCCAAACCGCGCAATTCGCTGACCTGGCTTTGGATTTCATCCATTTGGTCGACAATATCATTGGCGAGTAGTGCAGGGGTGGCTGGAATGTGGGTGGGCGGAATCGGCGTTGGGCTGATCATCGCGGTGGCAGTGGCAAATGCTATCGATGGTTGCCTGGTTGGTGAAGGTGTAAATGTAGCCTGTGCCACCGCCTGAGCCTGAATCCCCGGCGAAGATTTACTCAGCAACGATTGGTATTCCCATATCCCCGCCACAAGAATCAGAAGGCCGATCAAACCCATCGAAGCGACGACCACCCAGGTGGATATTCCCCGTCGTCGGGGCTTTGCCGCTTTGGATGGGGTGGCGTTCAGGTTCGCTTTGAATTGATCCAGTCGTTCCTGGGCACGCCAATGGGTAGGGTTAAGATCCAGAACGCGTCGCAGGCAATCTATTTTTTGCGAATTTTCCTCAACTACATAGCTAAGCAAAAGCCAGCCTTTTTCTGAATAGGGATTGATGCGCAAATATTGCTTCAAAATCGAGCGCGCCTCCTGCGGGCGCTTTGCCCGCATCAGCTCTATGGCTTCCTGTATGAGAAAATGATCCGGCATCGAGGGTTGGCTGTCGGGTGCTTGCAGATTATCTTCCATTTTGCCTCCCTGCTGAAAATTCGGCTAACAAATTCTGGGCAACATCTCCCCGGCGAGTACATCGACCACGCGCGTGCCGCCAATTGCCGTTTTCATCAACACGCGCCGGGCTGGCGTTTCCACGATTTCGCCGATAATGACCGCATCGGTGCCATATGGGTGTTGGCGCATGGCTTCCAGTACCGCGGCGGCATCGTTTTTGCCAACGATCACCAAAAGCTTGCCCTCATTGGCAATATACAATGGATCAAAGCCCAGCATCTCGCAGGCTCCGGCCACGGCGGGCCGCACGGGAATGGTTTCTTCGCGCAGCAGAACGCAGACTTCCGATTGTGTGGCAATTTCATTCAGCGTCGATGCCACGCCGCCACGCGTGGGGTCACGCAGCACGCGCACTTCATCGCTGGTATCCAGAATAGCTGCGATGAGATGATTGAGCGGAGCGACATCGCTCTGAATATCGCTCTCAAAGCCCAGCTCGCCACGCGCCCCCAGTACCGCGATTCCATGATCGCCAATATAGCCTGAAACAATCACGATATCGCCGGGTTGCGCCAGCGCGCCGCCAACTTCGACTCCGGGAAGCATAACGCCAACACCGGCGGTAGTAATATACAGCCCGTCAGCTTTGCCGCGCTCGACGACTTTGGTATCTCCGGCAACAATTTCTACCCCGGCCTCTGCGGCGGCGGCTTTCATTGAAGCGACCACGCGTTCGATCGTATCAATTTCCACGCCTTCTTCGAGAATAAATCCAGCAGTCAGATATTGAGGAGTGGCGCCCATCATTGCCACATCGTTGACGGTACCACACACCGCTAACCTGCCAATATCACCACCCGGGAAAAATAGCGGCGAAACAACATGTGCATCGGTGCTGATGGCAAGCTGGGTGCAAGAATTTGGGCTAACGACGCCTGCGTCATTTCCGGCGCGCAAGGCTGGGTTGTCCAACGGCGGTAAAAAGGTATGCTTGATGAGGTCATTCATCATTTTGCCGCCGCTGCCGTGGCCCATGACAATTTTTTGGCTGTGCTGGAGCGGCATAGGGCAGACCGGGCCTTTCATGGTTGGAGAATTTTCAGTCGTTGGTCGTCGGTCGTCGGTCATAACGAATACCTTCCATACTTGTAATACGCCGCGCATGCGCCTTCGTCGGAGACCATCGTCGCCCCAAGGGGGCGTTCAGGCGTGCATTCTTTTCCGAAGGCAGGGCAGTCATGTGGCTTCTTCAACCCTTGTAAAATTTCTCCGGCGATGCATAGTGGTGATTCTTCGGAGCGAATTTGCTCGACATCGAATTTGAGTTCAGCGTTGAAGGCGGCATATTCAGGACGCAGGCACCAACCGCTCATCGGAATGGTGCCGATGCCGCGCCACTTGCGGTCGCATTCCAGGAAAATTTTCTGAATCACCTTTTGGGCGGGTAAATTGCCCTCGAAGGTGACAGCCCGAGAATAGGGGTTGGCAACTTCCACGCGGCCTGCTTCGAGCAATTTCACCGCGGCCAGAATACCTTCGACAATATCCAATGGCTCGAAGCCGGTCACTGCCATCGGAATCTGATACTGCTCTGCAATCGGCGGATATTCCCAATAGCCCATTACGGCACATACATGCCCGGCGGCCAAAAATCCTTGCACGCGGTTGAGCGATGAGCCTAAAATAGCGTGCATCGCCGGGGGCACGCGCACATGTGAAACCAGCACGCTGTAATTGTTGACCCCTAATGCTTTGGCCTGCAGCACGCTCATGGCATTTGCCGGAGCCGTGGTCTCAAAACCGATTGCAAAAAAAACAACTTCTTTATCGGGGTTTTCCTGGGCGATTTTGAGCGCATCCAGCGGCGAGTAGACAACACGCACATCGCCCCCCGCCGCCCGGATCGAGAATAAATCTTGTTGAGAACCGGGCACGCGCAGCATATCGCCGTAAGAAGTGAAGATCACCTCCGGGCGAGAGGCAATTGCCAGAGCCTTGTCGATCAACTCCAACGGAGTCACGCATACCGGGCAGCCTGGGCCATGCACTAACTCGATTTGCTCCGGCAAAAGCTGATCGATGCCGTGACGCACGATGGCATGGGTCTGCCCGCCGCAAATTTCCATCAGTACCCAGTGGCGGGTGACATTTTTATGTAATTCCTTAAGCACGCCTTTGACCAGATCGGCATCGCGATATTCGCTGATATATTTCATGAGGAGGGGCGATACACGACCGGCGGCTGGTTCAGCCCTAATTCATCTTCCAGCGAAACGATCTCGCGCAAAATTTCCAGCGAGGCCTGAGCGTCTTCCTCACTGAGCAGGCTGATGGCAAAGCCGACATGCACAACGGTGTAATTGCCAATTTCGGCATCGGGCACATATTCCAGGCAAGCTTCGCGCACAACGCCGCCAAAATCAACCTTGCCCATTTTCAGGCCGCCTTTTTCGTAGATTTCAACAATTTTTCCGGGAACACCAAGACACATATAAACCTTCCTTTGAAACCCTAAAGGTTTTGGGAACCTTTAGGGTTTGAGTTGTTCCGCCGCGAT
>CALCSH010000292.1 GCA_937893815.1 uncultured Anaerolineae bacterium
TGTTTTGTCCCAGGATTTCATGCCAGAGATGTCGCGTTGGGCGCGCTCTGCCAGCAATTCGGGTTGGCGCGGGATTAAAATAATGGCATTGGCAGCCACCCAAACGGCATAGAGTGCCACCAAGGCCCACCCCCAGCCCCAATCCCAGCGGCCCGCGGGCCAGAACAAGACAACAGGAACCATCAACACTCCCATGGTTTCACGGATCAACCAACGAGTGACAAGACGAGATAGTTGCGAATCTTTAGTGTTCATAGCGGCTTCCTTCCTGCATACAGGCCGTAACCCATATACTTAAAATATTGACGTGGATTGGAGGACATACATTTCATCAACGAGCGAGTTTCGCGGTCGCCCGTTGAAGTGCCTAAATATCCCCAGGCCATGCCCCAGTGAGTTGTACCGGCGTTGCTGAACAAAACAATCGGGTAGAGCAAAATATAGGTCGCAAAATTGATGATTCCCCGTACCGATAGTTTTTTCGTGGTCATCATCAATCTCCCAAAAACTTGCTCGCCTTCTGGCGCATTATTGCCCGATGCTTGCGCCCGGTCTGGCGCGGCAGCCACTCGGCAATTAATTCAGGATAATACCTGCCCAGCGTCTTCAACCCCCAACCAATACCTTTGACAGCATCCATCTCCCACTCACCGAACATGGGCTCCAACAAATCGAGCAATGCAGATGCCTGGGGAATCAGGTTCGCGTCCCCGCGGGATCGTTTGGCCCAAAAGTGAACGCCGACGCCTACGGCGCGACGCACCCAGCGATTGGGATCATCCTGCCACCCGGACAGGATATTCCGCGCGCCATCAAAGTGGTTCACCAGGGCCGGGCCGGGGATGCGTTCCCCAAGAATATCCGCGCCATACCACACATCGGCAGCGATGATATATGTCCGCGCGCGCCCAAACGCCCCCGGTAGATCGCGGTTCAACTGCGCACGCAGCGCACCGCCAATCACTACCCAGCCACCCTCGGTTCTGTGAGCGGCAATTTTAGCCAAAAATTGATTGCAAGCAGCCAATGGCACCGCGCCGAAAACTTCGCCGATGCGCTCCGAGTAACGAAATGGCGTGCGTTCAGCCAGTACCGGAGCCAACTGCGCGTACGCGGCATCGAATTGATTTGCCTGAATCTGGGCAGCAATTTTTTCGCCGAGCTGGAGGGCAGTTTGCATGTTCATGAATGCTCCCAAGACCTGGTAGGTTTTCACGAGAAATGATCGGCTCCAAAGGGTTTTCGAGAAACCTGCCAGGTCTGATATTGCTAAAACATCTCGTGCAAATAAGGCAATTTCGGCGGGAAGACGGTCTGCATGGCGGTCTGAATCTGCGACGAGGGGTTACCCCAGCCACGGATGGCAAAATCGACGGCTGGATGCGTGCCGTAGACGAGTGCCGAAAGCCCTTGAATGCTGAGTTCGCAATCCGCTGTGGAGGCAGGAGTCACTTCGAGCGTACCACCGCGCCCCTCAAATTTCCAGATTCCGGTGTTCCAAGGACAAAGAGTATCCTCCACACGGGCGCTGAATCCGGCTGGGCCGGTTTGTATTCCGCCCAAGGCAGCAATCTCCAACACGCGCCCCATCGGTGGAATCCAGGCGCATTCCAGATTGACATTCAAATCCGAAAACCAGGTTTCGGGCTGTTCGTGAGGCGGCAACAAAATTTCAACCTGATTGGCCTGGTCAATATGGCGGGCGATCCAGTTAAGCAACAAGTAGCGACCTTCAGATGTGTGATAATAAAATCGCGTGGCGTTCAGTTTGAATTTTGTGACTTCCTTCCCATCCAGGCTGTAAA
>CALCSH010000293.1 GCA_937893815.1 uncultured Anaerolineae bacterium
CATTTGAAGCATTGCTGGGTACCATCCTGGGAATCGTGATTGCTCAATTGACCTGGCTACTTTGGGGAAGAGGATAGCACCTTGATTTCCAAATCGAGAAGATAGCGTTTGCGCCATAAGCCGCCACCATAGCCGGTGAGTTGTCCATCGGCGCCGATGACGCGATGACAGGGGATGATGATCGAGATGCGATTGGCGCCATTGGCGCGAGCGACGGCGCGCACTGCTTCGGGCCGGTGGATGATTTTCGCCTGTTCTTTATAACTCCGCGTGCTACCATAGGGGATGGTTTGCAGGGCATCCCAGACCTGCTGCTGGAAGGACGTGCCCGGAATCACCAGTGGAATTGTGAACGCCTGGAGTGTGCCTGCAAAATAGGCTTCGAGTTGGCGTTGGGTCTCTTCGAGATGCGCATTCACCCCGGGGATGAACTCGGCATTCAGCCGCTTTTTGATACGCCCCATTTGGGTTTCGACCATGCGGCGGTCGGCAAACTCTAAAAGGCACAAACCCTCTTCGCTGGCACCGGCCAGCATTGGGCCAAGTGGGGTGAGTATCCGCTGGGTGTAAACCACTTTCCCCTCGGCGCTCTGCTGGGGAGAAAATCCGGTGGTTTTTTTGAACGAATCACCGAATCCGCTCAATGATTCATAGCCCGATTGATACGCCGCATTGATAACACTATCCCCATTTTTGATACGCCCAAAAGCCTCACTGACGCGCAATGTACGCTGGTAAGCCAGAAAGGTCATCCCGTGATGTTTTTTGAACCAGCGCCGCACGCGGTTGGGGTCCAGGCCGCGGGCGCGCAAGTCGCTGTCTTTGAGTTTGATTTCGGGGGAAGCGTCCAACTCGGCCATGAGGGGTTCGAGCCACGTCGGCGGGGTGCCACTGTGTGTCAGTGGATGACAGATTTTGCAGGGCCGGTAGCCGCTCAGGAGTGCCTGGCGCGTGGAAGGGAAGAAGACCACGTTTTCGCGTTTGGGTTTGCGAGCCGTGCAGCTTGGGCGGCAGAAAATGCCGGTTGTGATGACACCTGCAAAAAAGATACCCTCGTAGCTGGCGTCTTTGTCAAGCAGGGCGGTGTACATGGTGGCTTCACTGGGGAGGAAAATTGACATGACCGGTTCCAAATATCTTTCAACTATTTAATCATCACGGATGGATACGAATTTCATGAATGGAATTGTGTTATTGACTTCTCTAAAAATAATCGCAATATTCGTGTGCCAGGCTGAAGGCATGAATAATTCAAGATGCTGTTGACCAACACAGATACACACGAATAGATGTAATTCTACCGCCGCACCAGTGTTGCCGAAACCGATAATTTGACAACCTTTTTAGATCCAAGGCACTTCCTCGAGGGTGTGTTCTCCGCCAGCATCACCGGTGTTGAGTGTGCCCGCTGGCTCCACCATTAGTATATGACATTCTTGCTCCGCAATAGGTTTGTGTTCTATATTTTTTGGAACCATGAACATCTCCCCGGCTTTGAGCGCCGCCACGCCATCGCGGAAGGCAATTTGCATTTCACCGGCGATCACAATGAATACCTCATCGGTTTCTGGATGGCTGTGCCAGACAAACTCGCCCTGGATTTTGGCGATCTTGAAGTGATAGTCATTCATCTTGGCGATGATCTTGGGTGACCACTGCTCACTGAATAGGCCAAATTTCTCAGTGAAATTAATTGGTGTTGTCTGCATGGCATTTCTCCGTTTTGTGGGGCTTCGCTTGCACTGTTTGAAGAATTGTACTCGATACCGAAGAGCGCAAAACACCGATAAAAAATAGGACTTTAGGAACTGCCGTGAATTTCTTGTCGGTTTGAAGCAAAGCTTCGTTAGACAGTTATGACTCTACTGCAAAAAGCCGATGACGGAGATGTCCGCCGGAATATATGG
>CALCSH010000294.1 GCA_937893815.1 uncultured Anaerolineae bacterium
TTGGCTCTACAAGTGGTGTTCCTCATCTAAATAATGGCATCTTTGATACCGATGAAACCTTTGTTGCTAACGCACGTGTCGAACTTTATCGCGATGGCGATGATGATGGTATCCCGCAAGACGACGAAATCATTCGTTTTGATGTGACGGATGATAGCGGTTTTTATCTCTTTGACAATCTTGACCCAGGAAAATATTTTGTAAAAGTTGCTGCCGGAAATTTCCAGGACTCTTTTGATCCTGACGACAGTTTGGATGGCAACAGCAGTGGATCATTACCTTCAGCTGATGGTGTTTTGAGAGGCTGGTATAGTAGTCAACCAACGTGGGAAGAAAATACTTGGGACCCAACTCCGCCTCTTCGTACTCCACCTATGGATAGTGATGACAACGGTATCAATACAGATTTCCCACATGACGATGGCGTGATCAGTAGTGTGATTGAGTTAGAAGCAACACCAAATGAACCGACAGGAGAATCGCATCTTAGCGGTGATACAACTGATGTAGGCTTAGGACATAACCCTACTGCATGGGATGGCTCTAATTCGCGTGGACGTTTCGACGAAGCAGACAATACTAGCAATCTCACTATCGACTTTGGCTTTATTCCGCCCATGAGTCTCGGTAATCGCGTCTGGATCGATGACGGCGCCGGAGAAACAACTTTCCGAGCAGGATTTAACAATGGCATCCAGGATGGGACGGAGGCAGGTGTCAGTGGCGTTGTAGTCCAACTCTGGAGAGATACAAATCTAACGCCTGGTTTGCAAATTGGCACTGACCCCACTGATGATACCTTCATTGACGCCACAACTACAGATGCCAATGGTTATTATCTCTTTGATCGTTTACAGCCGGGTGATAATTATTATGTTCATATTCCCGCTACTCAATTCCAATCTGGCGGGGCGTTGCGACACTATATTAGCAGCCAAGTGACAGAAAGTGACGCAAACACAGATATAGACATAGATGATAATGGCATTGACCCGATCAGCCCTGATACCCCGGCTACGGTCGGCGTGACCAGTTCTGATATTGAAATGTCCTATGGAGATGAGCCAAGTAACGAAACCGATCTTATAAACGCGGCAAATCGTATTGACCCTGTTAATGTCGGTCTTTATGGCCAAACTGAAACCAATAGTAACTTGAGTATTGACTTTGGATTCATTCTCCCGCCGCAAAGTTTAGGTAATTTCCTGTGGTACGACGATGATAATAACGGTCAAGTTAATGGCGCAGAGGCTAATCTTCCAGAAAACGTACGCGTTAGCCTCTATCTGGATCTGGATTTAGATGGAGAACCTGACAATCTTGGTCTAAGCAGTAGCCGTACTGATGATTGGGTTTTATTTGACCTAACAGATGCTAATGGCTACTATCTCTTCGACAACTTGCCACCGCGCAACTATATTGTTGGTGTTGATTCTGGTAACTTTACTTCCAGTTTTGACCCAGATGATAGTGGCCCTTTACTTGCTGCTCCTGGTGTTTTACTAGGTTATACCAGTAGCACAGGTAATGTGGATAATGCTGAAAACGTTAATAATTATGATAGTTATGATAATGGCGTTGACCGCCTCAGTCCTGAAAACCCGACACTTTCACCGCATGGGGTCATCTCTACGAGGATCAATCTCACCGTGACAACTGGCTATCCCACTGGAGAAACGGGTAGTGGAGAAGCTGAACCTGCTGGCGGTGATTCTGGCACATTCAGTCCAACAAGCTGGGATGGCCCTGTTCCTGCCTCGCGTGGACGTTTTGGTGAACTAGACGATCGCAGTGATTTGACCATTGACTTTGGTTTCTTCAAAGCAATGAGTATTGGGAATCGTGTCTTTTTAGATAATGGTGCTGGTGGCGGCAGCCCAAATAACGGTATTATGGACGGAGGCGAAACGCCTATTGCCAATGTACGCCTTGAATTATGGAGAGATACAAATGGTACGGCTGATCTCCAAATTACGGGGGGCACACCCGATACATTTATAGCTTTTGATATAACCGACTCTGGTGGCTACTATCTTTTTGACCGTTTGGCAGAAGGGGATAATTACTATGTACACATTCCCGGAGGCAACTTTACATCTAGTTATGATCCCACAGGTGGAACAGGCACTGCTGAAGGAGCCTTATTGGGTCTCGACAATAGTACCCCTACTGGTACAGAATTAACAGGAGTCAATGGCGGTACAGCTACAACTGATATTGATCAAGATGATAATGGTCGTGCGGATAGTGCGCCGGCAACGAATGGTATTTCCAGTGGAAAAATAGTCTTGGTCTTAGATAGAGGCTTGTCCGACCCAGATGAAGAGCCAGAAGGTGAAACGGAACGTAGTGCCGATAGAACAATTGTGGCTGGTTTTAGCCCAACAGGTAGCGATGGCCCCGACGCTTATGGGCGTTACGGCGAAGTAGATGCCAACAGTAACCTGACCATTGACTTTGGTTTTTATCCTGTGTTTGGTCTTGGTAATCGAGTTTGGTTTGATACAAACAATAATTCGGTCATTGATGATGATGGAGTAGGTGGAAACCCTGATGAAGTTGGGGTTGACGGTGTTACCGTGAATCTCTATGCTGCCGATATTTCAGGAAATCCGACAGGCGCTATCTTAAAGACAGATACCACAAGCAACAGTGGATATTATCTATTTGATTATCTCGATGCTGGTAGCTATGTTGTTGTTATCCCCAGTACTGAGTTTGGGAGCGGAGAGACGCTCGAAAGTTATTGGTCTTCAGGTACTTCCCGTGATGGGACTGGAGCGATTGTTGAAATTGCTGCGCCTGATCCCGAAACAGATGCAGATGATTCTGATGACAACGGCACCTTGCAAAAAAGTGGTTCTTATACAGGGAGCGTGATTTCATCTGCTGTTACATTAGGGCCTAACTATACTGAGCCAGAAAATGAGACCGACCTTGGTCCCGATGGACAAGGTGCTCAAGATGACGACCAAGCCAATATGACTGTAGATTTTGGTTTCTACACAATAAATCTCGGCAATTTGGTTTGGCTCGATTCGGATTACAGTGGCACAGTGACTGGTGCAGAAGCAGGTATTGATGATGTTACAGTAGAACTTTATGCAGCAGATTCATCTGGGAATACTGTTGGCTCAGCGCTAGCGAGCGTGACAACGGGCAGTGGGAGCTGGGGAACAGGTGAATATAATTTCACAGGTCTACCTCAAGGTGACTATATTGTCCGTATCCCGGCATCTGAGTTTGAAGGGACAGAAACCTTGGTAGACCACGTTTCCAGTGAAGGTGCTGCTAGCTACTATGAACCTGCTCCGGATGCAGATACAGATACAGCTGATAATGATGATAATGGCTCAGAAACTGGCGGCACAACAGGCTCTGGTGGCTATATTCAAACCAAAGTTGTCACGCTTACACCGGGTAACGAAGCATCTCTTGATCACAGCACAGGTACGACAAACGAACCGCGTGTTGATTTTGGTGTCTTCAAACTTTCCACCACAGCCAAGTCTTTGATCGCTACCAGCGAGAGCGATTCCCTTGGCACGCAAGTCTTTATCGGAGAAACGCTAACTTATCAGATACAACTCACAATTCCACCTGGAACAATGTATTCACTTCAGGCATTCGATACAATGGAAGATGGGCTTGCTTTTGATGATTGTGTTAGTGTCTCGGTTTCTAGCACTACGAATGTGACCACTACACAGACGGGTGGCTTCGCTGCTGCCTGTCCCGCAGCTTCTGGTGATCCCGATGTAACTAATACAGGCCATAATGTTCTCTTCAATCTTGGCGATGTAACCAATAGTGGTTCAGGGGATGAAAGTATCACAGTGCAATATCATGTGATTGTCTTGGATATCGCAGCAAATGTAAATGGCGTGGATGATCTAAATAATCAGGTTCTGTGGACATGGACAGGTGAAGCTCGAAATGGGCAGGCTGATCCGGTTGAGATCATTGAGCCAGAGATAGGTATCAACAAAACAACGGTTACAACCACAGCTACCCTCGGCTCTATCGTGCCATTCACTATTGAAATTTATCAGGATAGCGTTAGTGCGGCTGATGCCTATGATGTTATAGTCACCGATGTCTTACCTACTGGCTTGGAATATGTAACAGGAAGCATCAGTCGTGGTTCTCCCATTGACTATAATGTTGATGATCCGGCAACGCTTGCAATTAACGAAGATGGTTTTTCTTATGACTCGGCTACCAGAACCATCACGCTAAAATGGGACTACTTCCCCTTGAACGACCCAGCCGATCCTACCCAAAGAGCGAGCACAACGATTACCTTTAACACCGAATTTGTTGGGCCTGCACCGGTTATCAACGAAGCTAGCGTAGCTTGGACGAGTTTACCCATTGACCCACAACCTGATGGCTCACCGGTAGAACAATCTGAATACAACGAAGATTCGACAGAGCGCTGGTATGATCCTGCGGATACCGTAGGTATAGATGATTATGGAAATTCTTCATCAATCAGTATCGATATCCCGCGCTTGCCCTCAACGGGCTTTGCTCCGAACCGTATTACCCAACTCCCCGAGCAGACTGCTGCTAATACTTATGCAAGCGCAGGGGCAACGTGGATAGAAGTGCCAAAACTAAATGCCCAACTACCAATTGTCGGTGTTCCTCTCAAAGCTCAAGGCTGGGATCTCACCTGGCTTGGAGCCAAAGCTGGTTACCTTGAAAGCACAGCCTTCCCCGGTTTGCCCGGCAATACAGCCATTACCGCTCACGTTTACCTCCCAGACGGCTCTCCAGGTCCCTTCGTAGACCTTCATACTCTTATGTGGGGTGATACAGTCGTCCTCCATGCCAATGGGCAGCGTTATATCTATCAGGTCAGAACACAGCGGAAAGTCTGGCCCAATGATCTTTCAATCTTGAAGCATGAAGAATACGACTGGATCACCCTCATCACTTGTCAGGGTTACGACGAAAAACTCGATAATTATGATTATCGCATCGCCGTTCGTGCCGTGCTAATAGACGTACAGCCAGAATAAGCACCATAATATATTCTCCCCCAAATTCCGCACTTAGAATTTGGGGGAGATGTCCGACAGGACAGAGGGGCGCAAATGGGTGCTTATAAGAAAACAAAAAGCCCCGCAAAGTT
>CALCSH010000295.1 GCA_937893815.1 uncultured Anaerolineae bacterium
GTACGGCCGATATGGACACCGTCATGGCCGAAATCGACGCCTCCTGGCCCGGTAAAGATATGATGGAGCCTGCGGTTGTTGATGGCCCCACTATCACGGTTTGGGCTGATGATACCCGTTCGGCGATCATATTGGCGCTTGCCGATGAATTTGCGGCTACCTATGGCGTGAATCTGGTTGTTGAGGAAGTAGCTTCGATCCGCGATAACTTTGTGGTTGCTGCTCCTGCTGGCGAAGGCCCCGATATTTTCATCGGCGCCCACGACTGGCTGGGACAGGTTGTTGCCAGTGGTCTGGTTTTGCCGATTGACCTCGGCGACAAAGCTGACTTGTTCACCGATGTTTCCATCACCGGTTGTACGTATGAAGGCGAGCTTTACTGTATGCCTTACGCCGTCGAAAACCTCGGCTTTTTCTATAATACGGATATGGTCGAGACTCCGCCGGTAACCTGGGAAGAGGCTGTTGCAATGGGTCAGGCACTGATTGACTCTGGCGATGTCACTTATGGTATGGCGCTGACAGGCACTACCTACGATGCATTCCCCATAATGACTGCCTTTGGTGGTTACGTCTTCGGGCGTGACGCTGATGGTAACTACGATCCCACCGACGTTGGTATTGACGGCGAAGGCATGATTGCGGCTGGCGATTTCATCTCTGCACAGGTTGCCTCGGGTTGGATGTCGGATAACACCGATTGGGACACCGCCCACGTTCTCTTTGAGACCGGTGAGGTTCCCTTCATCATGGCTGGCCCCTGGGCGCTGGATCGTCTGCGCGCTTCTGGCGTGCCTTATGCTATCACCAACTTCCCCGATGGCGGACGCCCCTTTGCGGGTGTTCAGGCCTTCTTCGTCAACGCTTTTAGTGAAAATGCACTTCTGGCTCAGGCCTTCCTGACTGAGTTCATCGCCACAGAAGACGTTATGACACAGTTGCTTGAGGCCGGTAACCGCGCTTCGGCGTTCGTTCCCGTCGTCGAAGCGACCGAAGATGCCGACCTGGCTGCCATTGGTGCTGCTGGCGCCGATGCTATGCTGATGCCCGCCATCCCCGAAATGGGCACCGTTTGGGGCTCTTGGGGCGATGCTTTCTCTCTGATTATTCAGAGCGGCGAAGAACCCGCGGTTGCTCTGGCGACCGCTGGCGCGCAGGTTCGCGATTTGATCGCTGGCGCGTTGGCCGGTATGGTCAATGTTCCTGGTTCCTGGCAGGCCGCGGCTGGCTGCGAAGGCGACTGGGACCCTGCTTGTGAAGTCACTGCCCTGACCCTGGGCGATGATGGCCTCTACACCGGCAGCTTTGAACTGCCCGCCGGTGACTACGAAGGCAAAGTTGCTCTCGATGGTAGCTGGGCGCTCAACTATGGTGTGGATGGCGCGCAAGATGGCGACAACTACCCCTTCAGCTTGACGGCTGACGGCACCGTAACCTTTACCTACGATCCTGAAACTCACTTGCTCGAGATCGTCACCGAGTAAAGTTTCAACTGTAAAAAAAGAAGGCCGAAGTATTTACTTCGGCCTTCTTTGCAATCATTTCACCGTTATAATTTAATTCATCAAACTCTACCGTCTGTATCTCTGGAAGGAGGTCGCATATGAATGTAACTGGTAGTGCCAAATCCACTACGCCTGTTGCATATATCTTGCGTTTGCTCTCGCTGCTGATTATTGATGGATTCTTGGTCTGGTTTGGATACCGGCAAGCGTTGCTCGGCAACTACACCCTGGTGGTGCTTCTGGCAATCGTGGGGATGTTCATCTCGGCGGTTTTTCTGTTTAACCGTGCCTACCCCTTGCGATGGATGGCCCCCGGATTAGCGTTGATGATTATGTTCTCCGTCTATCCAAACTTCCTCACCATCTATGTCGGATTCACCAATTATGGCGATGGACACCTCCTGACCAAAGAGCAATCCATAATCCAAATTGAAAAAGCCCGTTACCTACCCGAGGGTGGTTCTGCCTATACCTGGACGGCCTTCAAATCGGATGCGGGTGAATACGCCTTATGGCTGCTCGATGAAACAGGCATTGGCTACCTTGCTTTTGAGGGACAGCCGATTACCCAGGTTCAGCCGGGGGAGATGGGCGTAGGTGAACTGGATAGCAAAGGCATTCCACAATCGATCACTGGCTACCAACGCCTGAATGCTTTACTCGCCGTGGCAGATCCCAACCTGGGGGAAATCAAATTTGGCGCGGACGAGAATATCGTCCAAATCCAATCGCCCAGCCGTGCTGCCGCATACGAACAAAAATATGTTTATGACCCTGAACAAGATGCCATGATTGACCAGGAAACTGGAAAAATCTATTTTCAAGTAGATGGTACCTTTCGCACCGTGGATGGAAAAGTCATTATTCCGGGCTATCAAGCATATATCGGCATACAAAACTTTAAAGATTTTATCGTCAGCCCGGCGCTGCGCGGCCCGCTCGTGCGCATTATTGTCTGGAACTTTATCTTCCCGCTGTTGAGCGTATTCTTGCAGTTCTCTCTGGGGTTGGGAATCGCCTTGTTGTACAATGACCCCAAATTTCCGGGCAAGCGTCTGGTGCGTAGTCTGCTCCTGATTCCCTACACCATCCCCAGTCTGATTACGATCCTCATCTGGCGGGGGATGCTTAACCCCGAGGTCGGTGTAATCAACCGGATGCTTTCATCGCTCTTCGGCGCCAACCCCGCCTGGTTTGCAGACCCCTGGCTGGCAAAATTCGCCCTGATTGTTGTCAACTTGTGGCTCGGCTACCCTTACTATATGCTGGTTTGCAGCGGCGCGTTACAGTCGATCCCCAGTGAAATTTATGGCGCGGCTAAAGTGGATGGCACCAATATCTGGCAGAGTTTCCGTTTCATTACGCTGCCTCTGTTGCTGGTGTCTGTTGGGCCGCTCTTGCTGGCATCATATATTTACAATTTTAATAACTTCAACCTGATTTATCTATTCTTGCAAGGCGGCCCGCCGATTTCCGGTGCAGCGACCCGCGCCGGGCACACAGATATTATGATCAGTTATGTTTACAACCTGGCGTTTGAGGGTGGGCGTGGACAGAACTTTGGCTTGGCGGCCGCAGTGACCCTGCTGATTTTCCTGGTTGTGATAGGTATTTCCCTGATCCAGTTCCGCTATACCCGAATGTGGGAGGAGGTGAGTGAAAATGTCTGATCCGAAAACTTCATCAAGCGCGAATTCCCTGTTCACCTCGCTAAAATTCCAGCGGCGAGCCGGGATTGTCATTCGTTGGATAATTGCCGTGATTTTGATCATTTTTGCTGTTTTCCCGGTGTTGTGGATCATTTCAGCGGCTTTCAACCCTTCCAGTTCCCTGGCTACTCAACACCTGATCCCTGAAAACGCTAGTCTGGCAAATTTCCGCACGTTGTTTAACAGCGATGTTTTCCCCTTTCCTTTGTGGATGTGGAACTCGATAAAAGTGACCTCTATCTCCACAATATTGGCGCTTTTCGTGACAACCATTGCGGCCTTTGCTTTCTCGCGGTTTCGTTTTTCGGGCCGCCAAAACCTGATGAAAATCATGCTGCTCTTCCAGGTTTTTCCATCACTGTTATCAATTGTCGCCATCTTCTATTTGATCAATCAGGTTGGTGATGTGATTCCCTTTTTTGGTCTGGATACTCATGCCGGGCTGATCCTCGTCTATCTTGGCGGTGCCATGAGCATCAACATCTGGCTGCTAAAAGGATTTTTCGATACCATCCCGCGTGATATTGATGAATCGGCGATGGTCGATGGCGCTACACATTGGCAAATTTTTACTCGTTTGCTCTTCCCATTGATGCGCCCCATGCTGGTTGTGGTTGCCATTCTCTCGTTTATTGGCACTTTTGGCGATTTCATCCTGGCCCGCATTTTGCTGCGTTCCACGGAGAGCTACACCCTGATGGTCGGTTTGCAGATTTATACCGCCGGAATGTTCTCTCAAAAATGGGGTGTCTTTGCTGCCGGAGCCTTGCTCGGCGCACTGCCGATCATGATCGTTTACCTCGTGCTGCAAGATCAGATCATCGGTGGTTTGACGCAAGGGGCTGTCAAAGGTTAGAATATGTCCGCTAAAATGCGGCGCTACGAAATTCCATGATGAAACTGGCCGTACTGATAAACTCAGTGCGGCCTTTAATCGTCTATTGGAAAGAATTGGCAGATTTGTGTGATGGTCAAATGAAGATTGAACACTGCGGAGTACGCAGAGATCGCTGAGTAAGAAATGTTTTTCTCTGCGTTCTCAGCGCTCTCAGCGGTGCAAATTTGCTTGAGTTTCGTTCAAGTTTTTGTTGACCACTACAGAATTGGAAAATTTGGCTCAGAAATGGATTACCCGTATGGAAGATTTTGTATTTGGCACCCTCGCAACCGACGAACTCAAACTCATCCACCACCGTGCATTGCGGCGGGGGGTGCAGCACGCCCATGCTATCTCGCCGCGCGACCCTTTACCTGGGCAACCCGTCACCCTGAGTGTAACCATCGGCCCTGACCTGCAAGCTGATCAGTTGGTCTGCTATTACACGCTGGATGGCAACCTGCCCGCGGGGTCAAAAGGCGTGGCTGAAAACGGGACTGTGATCCAGCTCGAAAAGCAGGCTGTACACTGGGATACCCTCCTGTGGGGGTACCTGAACGAGTGGCAGGGGATCATCCCCGCGCAGCCTGAAGGCACGCTGGTGCGCTACCGCATAGGTGCCTGGGCTGGCGATGGCGATGAAACTTTCGCCGACTGGCCCGAAGTGCAAACGACAATTGAAATCGCCGCAGGCGCCTTCTTCAAAGGCCAGCCACTCCCCGATGTTAAGCCAGGCGATCCGCATACGGGCAACACCTTTACCTACAGCGTAGACCGTCTCACCGTGCCCACGTGGGCGCGTGAAGCGGTAATCTACCAGATTTTTGTTGACCGCTTTTTC
The DNA here is from genome assembly GCA_937893815.1 of uncultured Anaerolineae bacterium. GTDB lineage: Bacteria > Chloroflexota > Anaerolineae > Anaerolineales > UBA11858 > NIOZ-UU35. The sequence continues at coordinate 4,933 of CALCSH010000295.1, forward strand.
CCCGGTCGGGGGGATGACTGGCAAACCCCCGCTGATTTATTGGGTTTCTTTGGCGGAACCCTGTGGGGTGTTGCTGAGAAAATGAACTATATCGCCGATCTTGGAATCAACTGCATCTGGCTCAGCCCGATATTCCCCAGCCCCACCCACCACGGTTACGATGCCACCGATCTCTATCGGGTAGAGCCGCGCCTCGGTGGCGATGAGGCATTGCGGGAAGTTGTCGCGGCTGCGCATTCGCGTGGCATGCGCGTCGTGCTCGACTTCGTTTGCAATCATATTTCCGATCAGCACCCAATCTTTCAGGATGCCCTCCATAGCGAGTCCAGCCCTTACCGCGATTGGTTCACCTTTGATGATTCAGATCTCGGCTACCGCGGCTTTTTTGGAGTCAAATCCATGCCGCAGGTCAATCTGGCAACCCCCGCGGCGCGTGACTGGATGATTGATACCGCCCGCTACTGGCTGCGTGAATTCAATATCGATGGTTATCGTCTGGATTATGCCCTCGGCCCCGGCCCGAATTTTTGGGTTGATTTCTGGACGGCCTGCAAAGCTGAGAACCCAGATTGCTTCTGTTTCGGCGAGATTATCGATGCCCCCTTTGTGCAGAAAACCTATATCGGGCGGCTAGATGGCTGCCTCGATTTCTTCGCCGCTGATGCCCTGCGCCGCGCCTATGGTTTCAACCTGTGGGATGAAGACCATCTGGAGCGTTTTATCGACCGCCACAGCGCCTACTTCCCGCCAGATTTTGTGATGCCCACTTTTTTGGATAATCACGATATGGATCGCTTTTTGTTTATCGCCGGTGGTGATATTGATGCCCTCCAGCGCGCTGCCGCAGCGCAGATGCGCCTGCCCGGCCCGCCGATTATCTACTATGGCACTGAAGTGGGACTAAATCACGCGCACAGCGCCCAAGAGGGTGGTGGTATCCATGTCAGCCGCGTCCCCATGCTGTGGGACAAAGAGCAAGATCAGGAATTGTTGGCCTTTTACAAGGAAATTATCCATCAACGTATAGAGAATTTCACCACCAAGGCACGAAGTCACCAAGAGAGTAAAAGATAATTTTGCTGTTCTTCGTGCCTTGGTGGTACATCAGGAAACTTTTATGAACACTCCCACCTGGGTAAAAAACGCCGTTTTTTATCAAATCTTTCCCGACCGCTTTGCCCGCAGTCCGCGTACGCAACACCCGCGCGGGATTCAGTTTAAACCCTGGGGGACCCCCCCCGAAGAGCAAGGCTATCAGGGCGGCGATCTGTACGGTATTGCCGATAAACTCGATTATTTACAAGAATTGGGTGTGACCGCGCTCTATCTCAACCCCATTTTTTCGTCGGCATCCAATCATCGCTACCACGCCTTCGACTATATGCAGGTAGACCCGCTGCTCGGTGGGAATGCCGCCTTGCGCGATCTGCTTGATTGCGCCCATGCTCGCGGTATGTACGTTGTGCTGGATGGCGTTTTTAACCACGCCAGCCGCGGCTTTTGGCCTTTCCATCATATTTTGGAGAATGGCAGCAACTCGCCGTATATCGACTGGTTTTTCATCGACGCCTGGCCGTTGCGTCCATATTCCAGTGATAAAGACCATCCAGCCAATTACGAGGCTTGGTGGGGAATGCCCGCTTTGCCCAAACTGAATACCAATAATCCCGGTATGCGGGACTACCTCTTTGAGGTCACGCGCTATTGGCTTGGCCTTGGCATTGACGGCTGGCGGCTCGATGTGCCGTCCGAGATTGATGATGACGAATTCTGGCGCGAATTCCGTCGCGTGGTCAAAGATGCTAATCCGCGCGCCTATATTGTGGGCGAAATCTGGACCGAGGCCCGGCGCTGGTTGCAAGGCGATATGTTCGATGCCGTGATGAACTATGTTTTCACCCGCAACGCGTTAAGCTTCTTTGGGGCGCGCACGCTACGACCTTTTGCGCACGATGAGTTGCCCATGCACCCGCTGGACGCGCCCGCCTTTGCTGAGCAAATCAACCAGATGCATGCCCTCTATGATTGGGAAATTAACTATGCCCAGTTGAACTTGCTCGATAGCCACGATATGCCGCGTGCCTTGTGGCTGATGAACGACGATCAAAGCGCCTTGCGTCTGGCGGTTCTCTTCCAGATGACCATGGCCGGCGCGCCGTGCATTTACTACGGCGACGAAATTGGCATGTCTTCGGCGGGCGATCCGCATTGTCGTGCCGCTTTCCCATGGGAACAAGAATCCACGTGGGATCATGGCCTGCTGGACTTTTATAAACGAGCGATTGCTCTGCGCCATCAAAACCCGGTGCTGCGTACCGGTTCCTTTGAGATTCTCTACGCCCAGGGCGATGTGCTGGCTTTCCGGCGCATCCTCGATGAGCGCCGCGCTCTGGTGGTTTTCAACACCGGGCAGGCTCCGGTTCAATTTACGCTGCACCTGCCCGAAGCGCAACAGGCTACCTGCTATCAAGCCTGGCCGCAGAACGGCGGCTCTCACCATATCGAAAATCAGCATATACGCCTCGATATTCCCGCGCGTGAAGTCATGGTGTTGTTCAATTAGATATTGAAGGATGATAATGTTGAAAAGAAAAATCTGGTTCAGTATCTCACTTATCTTCGTTCTGGCAGCGTGCCAGTCTGCAGC
>CALCSH010000296.1 GCA_937893815.1 uncultured Anaerolineae bacterium
AGCGCTCGTAACCGGCGATTGTGAGGAGGAAGACATCACCGTGCAGGGCGATTTCGTCCACCTGCGCACAACCAAGAAAGAAACACCAGGCACAAGTTACGATGCTTGGGATGATCCGAATATTAACAACTTCGAAGCTGATTCCACCATCCTGCCCAACGACACAGTGCGTTATGTTGTCACCGTAGAGGTAACAGAACGATCCTCGGCGCCGCTCGATGGTTTGTTGATTCAGGATACGTTGCCCGCAGAAATGATCTTCGTACGGGCAGGCAAGATTGAATTTAATGGAAATGCTGTACCAAGATCTGGTAGCGATCATGATGTAGAAGAACCTACCTTTAATCAGTCAGGGCAGACCTTGACCTGGACATGGAATAAAAGTACAGAAGCAAGCCCCACAATCTATGTCGACCCCAAAGTTTATGGCAACCAGACCATCACAGTGGAGTTTTTCGCCCGCATTCCACCCGGCACCGCGCCACAGAATTACACGAATACCATCAAGGTTGTTACCGATTCCGATGATGTACTTTGCGAAGTCGGCTCAACCCTGACCGACAGCGCCGATCTCGATGGCGATAGCATTACAGCCGAGCCACTCTGCCAGAATACAGATAGTTATAAGGTAGAACGTTCGGCAGCATTACGTGGCGAAAAATGGATTCGCAGCATTGACCCCGATAATGCAGAAATCCTTAATTACGTCACGCTAGAGCCTGCTCCCAACGGTTTGAGTACGGTAGTTCCGCTCCCTGCCGACTATTGTCCTCATGGTGGTACAGCCGGCATCACCACTATTGCGACAAATCCCTTTACGCGCTACCCCTGCGTATCCCAAGCATATCCCGAAGGCGCTTTAGGGCCGAACGAACATGTGCCACCCTCCACAAACCCCAACTTGGATGATTTTGAATATAACCTGCGCATTTTTAACGAAGGAAATGTGCCTATGCTGGAATATGTTCTCTATGATATCCTGCCATATTGGGAAGATAACGGCTCCGGGGGCGTTTTACAGAAAACAAATCGCGAATCAGAATTCCGCCCGTACCTGCTTGGCCCAATCAACTTTATTCAGGGAGATGGGCTTTCACTGAATGATTTCACCATTGAATACAGCTTCTCTACTAATCCCTGTAGGCCGGAAGTTTTCGACAAAGCCGCGGGCACAGCTAATACACCTAAAAATTGCGTAGATGATTGGACGACTTCCGTTACTGACTGGACAACAGTACGTGCTTACCGCATCCGCCTAAATAACGGTGCTGAGATTAAAGAAGCTGTACCGCTAGGACAGGAACTCCGCTTTGGCGTGATGATGAATATCCCGAAGGATGTACCACCAACAGGCCTGAGCAATGACGACGCCCTCACCAAGGAAATTGCATGGAACTCCTATGCCCATGTCGGTTCCTACGACAAAGACATTACCGATGGGATCCAAATACAAGATCTTCTTGCGTCCGAACCGCGTAAAGTCGGTATCACCATCCCTGAGCGAATGAGCATTGGCAACCGTGTCTGGCGCGATTCGGACAATAGCGGGACGATCAATGCCCCTGATGATACGGATCCTGGTATTGCAAATGTAACCCTAAGTCTTTACCTTTCCTCCGACACTAGCACTCCTATCGCTACAACAAAAACAGATAGCGAAGGCTACTATCTATTTAGCAACCTCCCAGAGGGAAATTATGTAGTTGGAATCCCTGCTAGTAATTTTGCTTCCGGTCAGATATTGGAAAATCTACGCAGCAGCACCGGTACACCCGCTGATACGAAGTATACGACCAGTCCTGTGGATGGGAATGTTGACAGTGAAGATCATGGCACTGACCCATCTTCACTAGGCGATGAAGTTTTCAGTCCGGTTATCAATCTTTCATACACGAACGAGCCAGAGAGCGAATCTGATCTATCAAATAATGATCGCGACGGGCGAGCTTCTGAACGGCGCGGACTAAATGGTGAGTTGGATGATAATAGCGACTTGACCGTCGACTTCGGTTTCTTTGGCGGATCAAATATTCCCTTCAGCCTCGGAAACCATCTCTGGTACGACACTGGTGCGAGCACAACCAATGACGGGTATCGTCAAGAGACAGAGCTTCCCGTTGTTGGAGTACGCGTCAATCTTTACAGAGACGGGAATAATAACGGAGTGGCGGAAAGCAACGAACTCATCCGCTATGATATAACAGATGCCGATGGCTTCTATCTTTTCGATAATCTCGATCCCGGCCCCTATATAGTAGAAATCCCCGCTTCGGAGTTTGGATCCGGAAAAGTGCTTCATGGATGGTACAGTAGCCAGGTAACAGAATCTGACCCCGATACAGACATAGACAGGGACGATAATGGCATTGATAACAACATTCCTGCTACTAATGGTATCTTCAGCGGTGTGGCGCATCTGGATGCCTCCCAAACAGAACCAACTGATGAAGCTCACCTCAGCACAGATACAGGCGGTAACACGGGCTTTGACCCCACAGAAGACGATGGACCAAATTCCCGAGGGCGTTTTGGAGAGACGGATAATACTAGTAACTTGACAATAGATTTTGGTTTTGTTCTGAATGCGTCTACTGGAAAATCAATTATAGCAACAAGCGAGACAGACTCCAGCGGGTCTCTGGTTTTTATTGGCGAAACACTTACCTATCAGATCGACTTGAAAATCCCCGCTCAAAGCACGCTCTATGATCTCAAGGCCACAGATGTGATGGATGCAGGCCTCGCCTTCGATGAGTGCGTTAGTGTATCTGCCTCTTCTAATGATATTAGTACTATCTTAGCAGGCGGCCTTTCAGATGCCTGCCCCGCCTCATCCGGGGATCCAAATGTTACTAACAATGGTCAAACTGTAGTCTTCGATTTTGGCGATGTGACCAATGATAGCGACGATGCCGCAACCATTATCCTTCAGTACGACGTTATCGTTCTAGATATTGCCTCAAATGTGGATGGTAAAAACGACCTCATTAATGAGATCACATGGACCTGGACAGGAGAAAGCCAAAAAGCATCCGCCCCACCGGTCGAAATCGTTGAGCCAGACATGGATATCGAAAAGACCACTGAGAGCATTGTTGCTCCGATTGGTGCAACGATTCCATTCACCATTGAGATTTACCAAACGGATATCAGCTCTGCGAATGCCTATGATGTGGTTGTAACCGATGTCTTACCTGAAGGGCTCGAATATTTACCAAGCGTCACAGATCCCCCAATTACACCTGCATCATTATCATATGACATTTTTTCTTATGATGCAGCAACAAGAACAATGACATTCAGATGGAATGAGTTTCCACTCAACGATGGTGCAACAAGAGCGCGGGCAACCATCACATTTAATACCACATTTGTCGGCCCGTCACCTGTCACCAACGAGGCCAATGTCGCTTGGACAAGTCTCCCTATTGACCCACAGCCTGATGGCACACCCGTTCAGCAGTCCGAATACAATGAAGATTCAACCGAACGCTGGTACGACCCCACAGATGCTACAGGTGTGAACAACTATGCGCGCACTTCTTCAATAGAAGTCCGCGTCCCGGCCTTGCCAAAAACCGGCTTCGCTCCGAACCGCATTACGCCGCTCCCCATGCAAAATCATGCCACCACCTACAATAAACTGGCACAAACGTGGATGGAGGTACCTGCCCTGGGCATCAGCATGCCCGTTGTTGGTGTCCCGCTCAATAGCAGTGGCTGGGACCTCACCTGGCTGGGCGGGCAAGCAGGCTACCTTGAAGGCACAGCCTACCCTGGCTTACCCGGCAACACGGCCATTACGGGTCATGTCTACCTACCCAATGGTGCCGCAGGCCCCTTCGTCAATATACACACCCTCAAATGGGGTGACTATATCATCCTGCATGCCAACGGGCAGCGCTATACATACGAAGTTCGAACACAACGTCGTGTCTGGCCAAATGATCTCTCCGTGCTCAAGCACGAAGACTATGACTGGATGACGCTCATCACCTGCCAAAGCTACAACGAATCGAATGACAGCTACAACTACCGCGTTGCCGTCCGATCTGTTCTCATCAAAGTTACGCCAGAATAAAAAGGCTAGCTATTAACAAAAAAAACACTCCCTTTTCAAGGGAGTGTTTTTTGTTTACTTAGATTCAACTAGTAAGTGCACCACTTCACAGTGTCAAAAAAGAGGCAAGCTGCGGTAGCATTAGCCTCCGACACCGACCAAAGTGAAAGGAGCACTT
>CALCSH010000297.1 GCA_937893815.1 uncultured Anaerolineae bacterium
CACGTTAATATGGGCGACCAATCCATCACCGAAAAAGCTGCGGTGGCGGTTTTTCGTGAAATCGAAGAGCTGATCGGGTACCACAATTTCGCCCGGCGCAAAATCTTCGCGTAGCGATCCCACGGCACTGATCCCTACTATGCGCTCCACGCCCAGCGATTTTAGGGCGTAGATATTGGCGCGGTAGTTAATTTCACTGGGGGAAAGTGTGTGGCCCAGGCCGTGACGCGCCAAAAAGGCAATCGGCACCCCTTCGAGCAATCCCAACCGTACCGGTGCGCTGGGCTTCCCGAAAGGAGTCTCGATTTCAACTTCTCGCGGATTTTCCAATCCAGGCATTGAATAAAAGCCGGAGCCGCCCAGAATAGCTAGCGATGGTGTTTGGTTCACAATATGTCTCCGAAATGCTGTCGTGCTAAACTCAAACGTATAGTTGGATGAGGGGTTCTAGAAATCCGACCAAGATACAACACCACAACGTTCTTTTTGCTACTTTTTTCGCTTATCTTCGAACCAATCCAAATATTGGTCAGCGGCTTTTAGATCGGTAGTTTCCGTGGGGCCGGTGTTGGGTCGGGGAAGATGGCGCATATTCTCCTGAATGAGTTTTTTGCTATCGATACCCTGCCCAAAAATCAGCGGCACGCCTCCGATGGATATGACGTCGCCGGGTTGAAGAATCGCTTGTGTGATACGCTCACCATTCACCGAGCAGCCCACTTTGGAGTTAAGATCCACAAAATGATAACGTTGCTGAATATGGCGAATTTGGGCATGTTGCCGCGAAACATGTGGATTGTTGATAATAATGTGATTGTCTTTTTTACGTCCAATTGTGGTGACAGGTTTATCCAGAAGCACGATTTGAACACCGTCGATAATCAGGAATGCATTTCGGGATATTTCATAATCGGTGGGGGGAATTTGTGCATCATTGGGCATGAAGTTATTCCTCAAGGCGAAGGTTGATCATAGGATTGAAGCAAGAGCAGTGCTTCGCCGCAGCGCAACTCGTCGCCCGGTACGACTACGGTAGGCTCAATGAGCTTTTCTTGATTGAGCAGTGTGCCATTGGTCGAATTCAGATCTTCAGCCCACCATTGACCGTGGTGAAAACTCAATTGCGCATGTCGTGTAGAAACGGTTTTTGAGTCGATAAAACACTCGCAATTGGGCGCCCGGCCAATAGTAATATCGGAGGCCGTGAAGTGCTGAACGTATTCCTGATCGTCAATTTGAATTTGAACTTGCAGCGCTGGAATCGGGACCTGAGTTTTTGGAGGGCGATGTTTCAAATCGCTCCATAATAACAAAAGCGCCCAACCCAGAAAAGCATATAAGAGCAATGCCATTCCCACTCTTAACCCCAGCAGCACAATCGCATTCATAACATCGCTCCCCGGGTTGGAGAATCATCGTTATCCGAAGGCTTCGGCTGGTATTCTTGGGTAATACCGGAATCTACAGCGTCGTCCTGGGCGTATACCAGCGGCACTCCAGCTATGGAGATTACATCTCGGGGAAAGAGCACACTTTGAGAAATCGCTTTGCCGTTGACCAGGGTACCCCCGGTTGAAGCCAGATCGAAAATAGAATAGCGGCCGCGGGTTGCGCGCAATTGCGCATGGTTGCGTGAAACCCGTGGATCGTCAATTATCAGATCATTTTCGTCGCGGCGCCCAATATTGATGACTGATTTATCGAGATTGAAAATATGGCTGCCATCGACAATCAGAAAAGCATTTGGCGGGATCGTTTCAGTATCTTGCTCAGGTTCAACTACCAGTGCATGGGTTTCCGCGATGGTTTCATTTCGGAAAGCAGTGATGATTTCTATATCGTCGGTATCCAAATTCGCAAGCGGCAACAGGTCAACAACGGGGGCATAGCGAAATACCACCCCGGCTTGTTCAGCGGCTTGATAGAGAATATCACTTATCTCCGCTGTGATTTGCTCAGGTGCAGTTTGATGTAATATATGCTGGGGGTGCGTGCGAATATGAAAAACATCTGGCGCCGTTAGAATACCTTGTTGTTCGATGACATCGGCTTGTAAAGCTGCCATCAACGCATCAACCAGGTGGGTGTTGTTAAATTGCGCCGGTAATAATTTGGCAATATGCCCCTCAATCAGGGTTTGCAATTGCGCTTCAATTTGGTCGAGTTTCTTGATGATCTCGCTCATAGAAAAAAGCCTCCCGATTATTATAACCGAGCGTCTGCGTTTCAGGTGGGGTGCATTTATTGGGTCATTAGGAACTGCCGTGAGAAACCCCTAAATCTGGGCAACTACCACGGGCACTCCTAAAGACACAAATTATTTTTAATATGCCCCCCACCTTTATGGGTAGAGTATACTGAAAGCATGACGAAACTAAACGTCGGATTTCGCGAAATTGAACACACTGCCGATTGGGAGCTGCATGTCTGGGCGCCCGATTTGCCATTGCTGCTGGAGCAGGCCGCATGCGGTATGTTTGCGTTGGCGCAGACAC
>CALCSH010000298.1 GCA_937893815.1 uncultured Anaerolineae bacterium
ACCCGCCACACCCCCAAATCTGGGCTTTACCTTGCGAAATCTCAGAGACCCAAATTATAATGACCCTGAGGGTCTGGTTTATGATAAATTTTCGTTTGGTTCTTAAAATAGCGGCGATGATTATACCAGCCTTTTACAGGCCATGCGAATCGTAATTAAGACCCCAGGAGGCTTTTCAGTCGTGTTTTTGGTTGAGGAAATTCTATCTTTCTACGTGATGGCGTATGAAAAATACTTCGGTACCCCCTGAGGCCTCAACCCTGAATGCTGGTATACTGCCCTCATGCAGTCTCACAGTATTTACATCCATATCCCCTTTTGCCAGCATCGCTGCAATTATTGCGATTTCAATACCTATGCCGGTTTGGAGAAATTAATTCCCGCCTATGTGCAGGCGCTCCAGCGTGAAATTTTTCTTATTGCAAACACGATGGAGGAAAAGCTGCCAGTCCATACGGTTTTTTTTGGCGGTGGCACGCCCTCGCTGCTGCCCGCCAGCGCGCTGACGCAAATCCTTCATACGTTGAAGGCGAACTTTGCCGCGCAGCACGACGCAGAGATCAGCCTGGAAGCCAACCCTGGCACACTTACAGAAAATTATTTATGCGAACTTCGCAATATGGGGATCAACCGCCTCAGCCTTGGGATGCAGTCGGCAAATCCGCGCGAGTTGAAATTTTTAGAACGCATTCATGATTACGCGGATGTAATCCACGCTGTGCAATGGGCGCGTCGGGCTGGATTTGATAATTTGAGTTTGGATTTGATTTTTGGGTTGCCGGAGCAGCGTACGAAGGTTTGGGTGGAGAGTCTCAAACTGGCATTGGAACTTGCTCCGGAGCATTTCTCGCTCTATGCGCTGACTCTGGAACATGGCACGCCCCTGGGGAGTTGGGCTGCCCGTGGCCTGATTCCCGAACCTGATCCTGATCTTGCCGCCGATATGTATGAACTAGCGACTGAAATGCTCGACGTGGCTGGATATCAGCAATACGAAATTTCCAATTGGACATTGGCGTCCAACGTCGAGCGTCGAGAGTCTCCGGATCTGGCTTGCCTTCATAACCTGCAATACTGGCGCAATCAACCTTATCTGGGTCTTGGCGCGGGCGCACACGGCTTTGCCAATGGCCTGCGCACGGTCAATGTTTTGTCCCCAAAGGCGTATATCCAGCGCCTTTCAACGAGTAACGTTCAACCTGCCACCATTTTTCCCCGTACTCCGGCCACCATCGAAGCCAACTCCATTGACCGGGATACTGAAATGCGTGAAACTATGTTTATGGGATTGCGCCTGACGCGTGAAGGTGTCTCAGATGCAAGGTTCCTGGCGCGCTTTGGTTCGTCAATGCGCCAAATATTTGCGCAAGAAATTCAGCAGCTTCTCGATTGGGAACTTCTGATGTGGGAAAATGACACCCTGCACCTGACTCCCCGCGGGCGATTGTTGGGCAATCAGGTTTTTATGCAGTTTGTGTAAATACTTCTTTTCTTTCGATCCGGAATGGGGGTCAAACTTCGCGCTTTAAAAGGGTGCGCGCTAATTTCACCAATGCTTCCCCGGCCTGACCCTGAGGGTGGGCGGCTTCGAGGGCATCGAGCGCTTGCGTGGTGAGGTGCTCAGCCTGACGCTGCGTGTAGTCTTTTCCGCCTTCCTCGGCAAGTTGGTCTGCCAGTGCGGGTACCTCCGCAGGGGATATGGGTCCCTGATGCCAGCGGGCGGCAAATTCGCCGTTTTGCTGCAGGCCATAGAGCACAGGTAGCGATTTTTTGCCCTCGACCAAATCGCTGGCGGCTGATTTGCCGGTTTCGCTAACATCGCCCCAAATGCCGAGATAATCATCCAGCGCCTGAAAAGCCAGCCCGAGGTCGCGTCCGAAATTTCGGTAAGCGCAGCGGATGGTCGTATCACTTCCAGCCACAACCGCACCCAATTCTGTACAAGCTGCCAGAAGCGCGGCCGTCTTGCCACTCACCATCGGCCAGTAATCATCCAGGGTAAGATCATCCCGATTCTCGTATGAAATATCGAGAAATTGTCCTTGCGTGAGATGCACACAAGTCTGTTGAAGTAAATTAGCAGCCTCCAGGATTATTTCGGCAGAGACCGAGCGGCGTAGTTCGAAAATTTCCAAATGCGCCAGGGTGAAGAGTGTATCGCCGGTGTTGATGGCTTGTGCCAGCCCCCAAATTTTCCACACAGTGGGGCGGCCGCGGCGTAAGGGACTGTTATCCTCGATATCGTCGTGGACGAGCGAAAAATTGTGCACCAGTTCAACAGCGGCCGCGGCTGGCAGCGCGTTTTGCCACTTTCCACCAGCCGCGGCGTTGCTAAGCAGCACTAGCAGTGGCCGCACGCGTTTGCCGGTTGCCTTTGGCCCCGCGCCTTCGCCCTCCCAGCCCATGTGATAGCGCATCATTTTATGAAGTTCGGCATAGTGTTGCGCCTGAGAGTGAGCTACAGCGGCCTGAAGCTCTTCCTCGATGGCAGGCAGGTAGGTTTGAATGAACTGCTGAAGCGGCATGGTTTACTCCTGAAGCCGGGTAAGCGGTGTATTTTGCAGAGTCAGAAGATCACCAGCTCCAGCGGCAAACATCGTCACTCGAATTTCCTGGGTGATTTCCTGAATGATTTGGATGGTTTGATCGAGAGAGATGGATGCGGCTTTTAAGAAAGGCCCGGCCATACCACCCAGAGATGCGCCCAGGGCAATACTTTTCGCAATCTCGAGACCGTTGCGCAGGCCTCCCGAAGCGAAGATAGGCAAGCCCGGGGCCGATTGTCGCACCTGGATGATTGATTCTGTTGTGGGGATGCCCCAATCGACGAAGGCTGCTGCCAATCGAGCCTGACTCTCGTTTTGGGCGCGGTGCATTTCCACTTGCGTCCACGAAGTGCCCCCGGCGCCTGCCACGTCAATGGCTGCGACCCCGGCATCGACAAGTTTGCGTGCCGCCTGTGCCGAGATGCCCCAGCCGACTTCCTTGGCAATCACGGGCACACTGAGTTTTTTGCAGACAGCCTCAATTTTTTTCAATAATCCGCCAAAACGCGTATCGCCTTCGGGCTGTACAGCTTCTTGCAATGCGTTGAGATGCAGAATCAGCGCGTCGGCCTCGACCATTTCCACAATGCGCTGGCATTCTTCTACGCCATAGCCATAATTCAGTTGGATAGCCCCTAAATTTGCCAATAATAAAATGTCGGGTGCTGCCCGACGCACCTGGAAAGTTGCCGCAAGTTCGGGGCGCTCGATCGCGGCGCGTTGCGAGCCCAGTCCCATAGCGATGCCGGTGGCTTGTGCCGCCAATGCCAATATTTGGTTGAGTTCTCCTGCTTCGGCAGTGCCCCCTGTCATGGACGAGATTAACACAGGAGCCAGGAGGGTGCGTCCGAACAAGCTTTGCTTCAGGTTGATTTCTTGAAGATTACATTCCGGCAGTGCCTGATGCGCGAATTGATAACGTTCCAACCCTGTACTCAGGCCGGAACGTACATTTTCATCAAGATTAATTCGTATATGGTCTGCTTTTCGCGAACTCGTTGCCGTAACTTTTGGCATGATAGAGTGTTCCTTTGCTGTGAGGCTATATTACCAGCCCGATTCTGCGCTGTCAACGGCGCTTGACAGGGGATAGAATTGGGCTGTACAATTGCCTCAGCAATTTTTTGAACCCGGCCAGAAACTAATTATTACTGGCTTATTCCTCGAGGAGGTTTATGATGAACCAAGAAGTATTTGAAAAGATTAAAGGGATTATTACAGAGTTACTGGATGTTGATGAAGGCGATATTAAGCCCGAAGCTCGTTTTCGTGAAGACCTCGAAGCCGATTCTCTCGATCTTGTTGAATTGATCATGGAGTTTGAAGAGACTTTTGGCAGCGAAATTTCGGATGAAGATGCCCAGGGTATTACCACCGTGGGTGAAGCCGTTAGTTATATCGAAAAACGAATGTAATTATTCTCGGCAATAAAAAAACAGAATGGTATGCTTGTCATACCATTCTGTTTTTTTTATGTTATATCACCGCTAATTTTGCAGAAGGAGCGGAATTTCCTCCGGGTGCTTTGCAATGCGCACTCCGGCGGCTTCCAGAGCCTTGATTTTATCTGCGGCCAGCCCCGTACCACCTTCCACGATCGCCCCTGCATGGCCCATGCGTTTGCCGGGAGGCGCAGTTTGTCCGGCAATGAACCCGGCGACGGGTTTGGTCATGTGCTTCTGGATGAAGTCAGCCGCTTTTTCTTCGTCCGTACCGCCGATTTCGCCAATCAAAACGACTTTTTTGGTTTGAGGGTCTTCCTCAAAAAGACGCAGCACATCGATGAAGTTGGTGCCGTTGATCGGGTCACCGCCAATTCCCACACAAGTGCTGACGCCCATGCCCAACTCTTTCAGCGCGTAAAGCACTTCGTAGGTCAGCGTGCCGGAGCGAGAGACCACGCCGACATCACCAGGAATGGCAATATCACCGGGGATGATGCCCACTTTGGCTTCGCCGGGGGTTAACAAACCGGGGCAGTTTGGGCCGACCAGCCGCGCACCCTTTTGATCAAGATAATTGCGCACGCGCATCATATCTTGCACCGGGATACCCTCGGTAATGGTAATAATTAATTTGATGCCTGCGTCGGCGGCTTCGAACATGGCATCGGCAGCGAAGCGCGATGGGACGAAAATGACGGTAGCATTCGCATCGGTGGCTTCTTTTGCCAACTTGACCGAGTCGAATACCGGCACTTTTCCATCCAAAATCCATTCGCCGCCCTTACCGGGGGTTACGCCTGCCACCAGGTTGGTGCCATACGCAAACATGCGTTCCGCGTGAAAGAGTCCTTCGCGCCCGGTAACGCCCTGTCCAATTAATTTTGTGTTTTTATCAACCAGAATGCTCATTTTATGTCTTCTCCCTTTGCGGCGGCGACAGCTTTTTTCGCCGCGTCTGCCAGGGTATTTGCAGTAATCATATTGGCATTGGCCAGCAGTTGACGGCCTTCTTCCGCGTTGGTACCCACCAGGCGTACTACCATTGGCACTTTCGGTTTAACTTCTTTCATCGCCGTCAGAATTCCGCGCGCCACCTCATCGCCGCGTGTGATGCCGCCGAAGATATTGATCAACACGGCCTTGATATTGGGATCCGATAAAATAATGCGGAAAGCTGCGGCAACTTTCTCTGCGTTGGCGCCACCGCCAATATCTAAAAAGTTCGCCGGTTCACCACCGAAGAATTTAATCACATCCATGCTGGTCATTGCCAAACCGGCTCCATTGACCATGCAGCCGATATCGCCATCCAGCTTGATGAAGGATAAACCGTATTTGCGCGCTTCAATTTCAGCAGGGGCTTCCACATCCAGATCGCGCTTCTCAGCCAGATCAGGATGCCGGAATAAGGCGCTGTCGTCCAGTACCATTTTGCCGTCCACAGCCACTAGCTTGTTGTCGCTGGTAATCACGAGGGGGTTGATCTCGGCCAGGGTGGCATCGCTTTTCTTGTAGGCTTGCCACAGGCTTTCAGCAATTTTGCCAAAGCTGCGCCATAATTCGCGCGGCAAATCAATCCCGGCTGCAATATCGCGTGCCTGATACCCCTGCAAACCCATCAGAGGGTCAATATGCGCTTTGATGATTTTTTCCGGGGTTACGCGGGCTACTTCTTCAATGTCTACGCCGCCCTCCGAAGAAGCCATCATCACTGGGCGCCGCGCTGCGCGGTCATTGGTGATGCCTAGATAAATTTCGTGCTCGATATTGGCGGCCTCATCAATGAGCACTTTGCGCACTGGCAAACCCTTAATTTCCATACTTAGGATTTGGGTCGCTAATTCCTCAGCCTCGCTCGGGCTTTTTGCCAGGCGAATACCGCCCGCCTTGCCGCGCCCGCCTACCAACACTTGCGATTTAACAACAACGCGGCCACCTAATTCTTCGGCAATTTGCTTTGCCTCATTTGCGGTGGCCGCAACTCTCCCTTTCGGGATGGGTACGCCGTATTCGGCGAAAATTAATTTAGACTGATATTCGTGTAGTTTCATGAACGTGATACTCCTGACTAAGTAATTACCGGGATCAGATAGCGGAGCGATTATACCATGTCCATGTAGCCCGGGGATACTATCCGGAGCGGGATATTCAGACTCCTTTCAGGCGTGATCCCGCCCAATTTTTGACGGGTTTCACCCGGAGCGTCAGCAGCAAAATCAGAACTCCAGCGAAATACCAGGGTTGTGTGACCCCTTGTTTAACTAACCAAATATAGTGGATCACAGCTAATATCCCGGCGATATAGGCCAGCCGATGGAGCTTTTTCCAGTTTTTTTTCAGACGGCGCTGCGCGCCCTTTGTGGATGTCACCGCAAGTGTGAGCAGAATCAGCCCTGTGGTCAGACCGACGATGGCATAGCGTTTTTCGAGCAGCCCATCCTGTATCAGCGAAAAATTAAAGAAATAATCCACACCAATAAAGATCGCAAAGTGGATGCTGGCGTACATAAAACTGTACAGCCCCAGCGGGCGGCGCAGTCGCAATGCCGCACGGAATTTAAACAGCGTGTTGATGGGCGTGCAGGCCAGCGAAAGTAGCAGCAAAACCAGGGCGGTTTTGCCCGTGCGCAGCGTAAACTCGCGGATTGGATCAGGGCCGTAATTATGGGTGAAGAAATCCCATAGCATCCATGCGAATGGAATCAGTGCGCCGGTATGGGTCAGAGTTGATAGTAAACGGTTGAAAGTTGAAGATTTCATGCTCGACTGCCTCGGTTTTCTGTCGTCGGTTATCTGTTAGAAGTTCGCCGTCAAATCCATCCCGGTGTAGAGGTGAGCAACTTCGGCCTCATAGCCATTGAACATCAGGGTTTCTCGGCGGCTAAATTCGCCGATGCGGCGTTCGGAGCCTTGCGACCAGCGCGGGTGGTCCACGGCGGGGTTGACGTTGGCATAGAAGCCATATTCGTTGGTGGCAGCTGCCATCCAAAGGGAGGTGGGCATTTCTGCTACCAGATCAATCTTGACGATGGATTTAATGCTCTTGAAGCCATATTTCCACGGAACAACCAGACGCACGGGCGCGCCACTCTGCGGCAGCAAATCCTTGCCATAGAGTCCGGTGGAGAGAATCGCCAGATCGTTCATGGCTTCATCTACGCGCAATCCTTCGACATAAGGCCATTGATACCAGGGATTTTTCTTGAAACCGGGCATGCCTTCGGGGTCGTAGATGGTCTCGAAGCGCACATATTTGGCCTCAGCTTTGGGTTGAACCTCGGCGAGCAGTTTGCTCAGTGGGAAACCCATCCACGGGATGACCATTGACCAGGCCTCCACGCAGCGCAGGCGGTAGATGCGTTCTTCGATTTCGAATTTGCGCAAATCGTCGATCGAATAGGTTTTGGCCTGGTTGACCAGCCCGCCAACGCGCACTTCCCACGGGGATGTGGGGTAGCCCTCGGCCAGATCGGCGACGCGTTCTTTATCGGTGGTGAATTCGTAGTAGTTGTTGTAGTGGGTGATATCCTCGAACGAGTTGAGCGCACCGCCCAGCTCATCCGTGTCAGCCGATGGTGGGACGGTGAGCTGCGTGTCGCTGGCAGGTGCCACAGATGCTTGTGCGCTCTCGGTGGGAGCGATACCGCAGGCGGCCAATATCGCCGCGCTGGCGCTGACAATGCCCATGCTTTTGAGGAAGTCGCGGCGTGAAAGATAGATATGTTCGGGGGTTATTTCAGACGATTTGATCTTGTTCATTTTAGTGTCTCCTGTTCTGGATTTCCAGATCATACTGTACTGATAATTCTTACGTTACGGATAATTCTCAGCTAACAAGGTTTGGATTGCAACCTCAGTTTCTGTAGTGGCACCCTCGCCGATATGTGTGTAGCGGATGTGCCCCCATTTATCGATAAGATAGAGGGTGGGCCAATAATGGTTGTTATAGGCCCGCCAGGTCTGGCCGTCGTTGTCTTGCATTACGGGATAGGGGACATTTAGTTCGATGAGAGCAGCTTTTAGATTGTCTAGATCCTGTTCATGGCTGAACTCAGGGTAGTGATTGCCGATGACGACCAGGCCCTGACCCTTGTAGGTGCGGTGCCATTCCCTCAACGAGGGAATTACTCGCTGACAGTTAATTCAGCCAAACGTCCACATTTCAAGCAATATAACCTGACCGCGCAAATCGGCCAGATGCAACGGTGATTCAATGTTCAGCCAGGTTTCATTTTGCCATTCTGGCGCTGTACCATAATCTTTCAGGGCAACTTCGGGCTGCGGTGTGATACCCACACTTGCGGCCTGAACGATTTGGTTATCTGTATCCTCGAGTTGGATAGATTGGTACGCCACTGTGCGAGCGCATCCTGTTAGCACCAGAGCTATGAGAACCCAAACCCAAAATTTCATCGCGTGTCTCCCATTTTGTGCCCTGGCAAGGTGAACCAGAATTTTGTGCCGTTCTTTGGGCCACTCTCAACCCAAATCTCGCCGCTGTGGGCTTCCACCAACCCTTTGACGATTGCCAGGCCCAAACCGACACCACCGCTCTCGTTTTGGTCGCGCATCCGGCTTTTTTCGCCGCGGTAAAAACGGTCGAAGATGTGCGGCAAGTCTTTGGGATCGACTCCACTGCCTGAGTCACTTACCATGACCACAGTGGAATTCTCTTTGACTTTTGCGCTCAGGCGGATACTTCCACCTTTGGGGGTGAAACGCAAAGCGTTGCTGAGTAGGTTATCCAGTATGCGGCTGAGTTTTTCGGGGGCAGCCCAAACAAGATCCACCTGAGGGTCAACAGAACCCTCTACGGTTACACCTTGAGTGTCCGCCCGGGCGGCGAAACTCTCCAGGGTGTCCGAGATTAAATCGGAAAGGCTGATCCACTCGAAATCAAGCGCCAGGAATCCGGCATCTAATTGCGCCAGTTCGAAGAGATCATCGAGCAGCTTGCTCATGCGCGTGATTTCGTTTTGGCTCTGGTGCAAATAACGCGAAATTGTCTCGGGATCGTCAACAACGCCATCCGTCAGGGCTGCGATCATGACTCTCAGGGATGTGAGTGGTGTGCGCAAATCGTGAGAGGCCCAGGCCACTAAATTGCGGCGAGCCTCATCGAGGGCGCGCTCGTTTGCAGCGGCTTGCTCCAGGCGGATTGCCATTTGGTTGAAAGCTTTGGAGAGTTGAGCGATTTCATCATTGCCATGCACAGCGACGCGGGCTGAAAAATCTCCCTGGCTGAGTTGGTCGGCGCCTTCGACTAGAGTCCCCAAGGTTTGTGTGATGGTATTCGATATAAAAAAACCAAAAGCTACCGAGATACCGCCTGCAAAGATCAACAGCAAGCTGCCCAAGGCCAGGTCGTGTTGATTGATGAACATCAAGCGCGCCGTCACCCAGACATTGAGCAGGGTTAATCCACCAGCCAGAATATAGCCCAAGATCAGCGCATAACTCAGACGGGGGAGCTGCCGCCACCAGCCCAGACGATGCGAGAGAAATCCAATCGCCGCCGATATCAGGCTGGTAAAACTCAAATAGATCGCCAGGTAGAGTAAATCTTCTGGCGGGGGGTGCATCACCCATTCGATGAGCACTACTGTCAGCAGCAGGGCCGTCATTATGCCTAGCAGGTAACCAATGAGGCGAGGATAACGTTGTTTCATGGTTTTGTATCCTGACATCCGTTTCACTTTTTGCCCACGAATTTATAGCCTACGCCCCATACCGTGAGAATGTATTCAGGTTGGCTGGGGCTGGCTTCGATTTTTTCCCGAAGACGGCGAATATGAACCGTGACCGTAGATGGATCCGTGTAAAGCTCGTCTCCCCAAAGCTGTGCAAGCAGTTGTGTGCGAGTGAATACTTGTTGAGGGTGTTGGGCGAAATACCACAGCAGGTCAAATTCCTTGGCGGTCAGAGAGATGGCCTGGTTGTTAATTTCAACATTTCGCGCGACCGGATCAATTGTGATACGCCCTATTCGAATGGGTTGCTGCGATGTCGATGCTGCCGCGCTGCCTGTCCGGCGGAGCACTGCCCGCACGCGTGAAACCACTTCCTGCGGACTGAATGGTTTGGTGATGTAATCGTCCGCTCCCAGATCCAGGCCGCGGATGCGGTCGCTGGATTCGCCTTTGGCGGTCAGCATAATGATGGGAATCTGGTGATCCAGGCGTAGGTGTTGGGTGAGCGTCAGCCCGTCGATGCCGGGGAGCATCAGGTCGAGTACGATCAGGGCAGGAATGTCTTGACGGATGATCTTCAAGGCCTGATAACCATCGGCAGCTTCCTTGACGGCAAAGTTTTCGCGTTCCAGATAGCGGCGCACGACTTCGCGAATAGTGTCTTCGTCATCAACAACAAGAATAAAAGGTGTAGTAGTCATTCGTTTTTCTTTGCAGAGATCTGTTTACTGGTTCTATTGTAGCAGGGGGATATTACGAAAGTATTAAGGTTTTTTCGATCTGTTGGTTTCTGGTGAGTTAAGCAAATCGTAATAACCGGGTAATAGTTTCGCAAGAATTTCTTGAGATGATTGTTGTACATCAGTTGTGGTTGCGTAACAGTAGTCAGGGATTTTCATCTCGGGCACGCAGCTACATAATCATTCTATTCGGAGGAATAAATAATGAAAACTCGATTTACAATTTTAAGCTTGGTTCTTTTAGTGGCCGCGATTCTCGCAGCTTGCAGCCCGAAATCGGCCCCTGTCGATGTGATGGCGGATCAAAGTGAGATGGCAGATGAAGAACTGATGGCAAGTGAAGATGACGCCATGATGGAAGAACCGGCCGATGATTCTGTGATGGCTACAGATGATGCCATGATGAGCGAAGATGACGCAATGAAGGAATCTGAGAGTGATGCCATGATGGAGGAAGAGATGGCAACCACCACTTTCGTCATTCGGATTGAAAACGTTTCTGCCGAAGGTAGCCTAACGGTTCTGGCACCCGGAGCGTACGAACTCAACGACCACCCGGTTGCCTTTTATACAACTGGAGAAGCCGATCGCGGCCAGGGCCTGGAAGCACTGGCAGAAGATGGTGATCCCAGTGTGCTCGTGGATACAATCAATCATATGATGACGGGTGATATGATGGGTGGCTTTGTCGCCGATGTGTTCAACACGCCCGTGGGTGCCGACGCACCCGGTGTGGTTGGAGCTGGCGCTGCCTATGAGTATCTGATTGAAGCTTACCCTGGGCAGTATCTAACTTTTGCCACGATGTTTGTGCAATCCAATGACTGGTTCTTCGCTCCCGGCCCGGAGGGTCTGGCTCTGTTCGATGCCGATGGCAATCCGATCAGCGGTGACATCACTGACCAAATTTTCCTTTGGAATGCTGGAACGGAAGTGGATCAGACTCCTGGTGAGGGCAGCGACCAGGCACCCCGGCAAGCTGGCCCCAATACCGGTGAGGCTGAAAATGGCCTCGTTTCGCTGGTAGAGGGTTTCACCGATTATCAAATATTGGTCACGATTATCCCTCAGAAATAGTACGATGCTAATAAAAAGACCCCCGGCTTGATTCATAAGCCGGGGGTCTTTTTGTGTCGAAAAATATTTACTCCGATGGGAGCATGAAGTGTAAGATACGGTGATTGCCCGCATCGGCGACCCACAACCCGCCATCGGGTGCAGCGGCCAACCCGGCGGGCAAATTGAAACTGTCCATGCCACTGCCGAAGATGCCCCAATAGCGCACGAATTCACCCTGGGTATTGAATTCCAGAATGCGGTAGCCCTCCGGGTCGCTGACAAAGACGCGGCCCTGATCATCCACGGTGAGGTAGGGCTTGTTATCCAGCGATTGACCGTACCAGCCGACGATCTCCCATTCCAGCACAGGGAGGTAGGCCAGTTCTGTCTCATCGAAGGCGAAAACCTGGATGCGCTTGTTCCAGGTATCGGCTACATAAACACGGCCTTCGCCGTCCACAGCCAGCCCTACGGGTTCGTCAAACTGGCCTTCGAGCAGACCGGCGCTGCCAAAGGATGTCAGAAAATTGCCATCTTCATCGAAAACGGCCACGCGCTTGTTACCGGTGTCGGTGATGAAGACGCGGCCTTCGGCATCCGCAACAATGTCACGCGGCCCCCAGAAAGCGGTGCCGGTTTCGGCCTGGCCGAAATAGCCCCATTGGGTGATGAACTGGCCCTCGGCGGTGAATTTCTGCACGCGGTGGTTCCAGGTATCGGTGACAAAAACGCTGCCATCAGGCCCGACAGCTACGCCCCAGGGTTCGTAAAACGTACCTGGAGGGGCTTCTCCGGTGGCACTGTCGGCGAAACGGCCCCAGGTGTGCAATACTTGCCCTTCGGCGCTTAGATGCTGAATGCGGTGGTTGTTTGTATCCGCCACGTATAGTGAACCATCGGGAGCGACGGCCAGTGCGCGTGGCATCATGAATTGCCCGGGATCGGTGCCGTTGCTGCCGTAAGTTTTATCGGCCTGCAAGATGATTTCTTTGCCCTCATAGGGGTCGGCAAGAACCTCTTCCATGGTGAGTGGTGCGCTGCCATAATTCCACACCTGAGCGGCGATATCCTTGCGCACGTATAAACGCATTCGGTCGGCGGGCGACCAGGTGGGCAGGCTGAGCTCGGCTTCCCTGCCGGTCAGGGCGGCGTAAGCGCTGTAATCGCGGTTTAACCAAATCTGGAAGATGGCGGCGCGCATTTGTGGGTCTACGATGGCATTACGAATGCGCTCCCAGGTCAGGTTATAGTAATCCTGATTTGGCCACCAGATGCGGATATAGTCGAACTCGTAATAGGCTTGCCCAACCACCGGCTCGATTTTGTCGAAATTATTGTCGCCGACTAATATCACCGGCGCGTCGCGTAGTTCACGCGTGGGGTTGGGGCCGTAGTATTTTTGGTTGGGATAATTGCGCAAATACCACCAGTAAGGATAAGTGGTTTCGTCGTCATAGGCGACGACAATTTCCAACCCGTCGGTGGTGCGGCGCGAGAGTTCCTCGATTTGCTCCAGGGCGATTTTCGGCCCAGCCCCGGAGTGAGCGTATACCAGGTATTCTGTGGGGTAATTGTAGTTGATATAGGCGGCGCGGAAAGCAGCCCGAGCCGTAAACAGCGCCAGGAAGACGAAAACGGTCAACACAGTCAGACGGGCGAACTGGACGAATTTCCACTCGCGCAGGCTGCGGATGATGATAACGATGCTGATGACACCGATTAACACCGCCAGGATAAAGGCGTTGGTGTTATTTAATTGGGTGAGTTCTTTGCCCATGAAGGGGCGCTTGGTACCCAGCAACATGCCGATAGCAGAACCCACCGAAGTGATGACGGTGATTGTCAGTGCGCTGAGCAGGCCACCGTTGCGGGTTTTGATAAAGTCCCAGTCGATGCGTTCGACGAGTTTGCCCAGCCCCCAGGCCGCCAGCAAAATCATCGGGTAGGCAATATGAACCGTCAGCCAGGGCATTTTTTCCCCGGCCACGGTGTAGGCGAGAATACTGGTGATAACCCAGAAGCCGAGCAAGGGCAGTACGGGAGCCGTATCTTCCTGGGGCTGAATTTCATCATCGGAGTCAGAATCAACGCTGGAGTGAGTCTGAGCTTCCACTTCGATGTCAGGGATAACTTTGAGGCGAATCCAGTAATACCCGGCCAGGATACTCCCCAGGAGGGGCAAAAATTCATACATTGGCACTTGCACCAACATATAGTAATACCAGGGCTGGCTGCCGCGCTCAACGCCTTGCTGTTCGAGCCAATAGCCCAGCGAGCCAACGATACCGGTGAAGAACCCGGCTCCGTTGGTGAAGACCGTGGTGTACAAAATAGTGAAGGGAATGTAGAAGATGGCGGCATTGATCAACCAGGTGCGCTGGTTCCAGGTCATCCCGACGCCGATGGCGACCAGCGCCAGAATGAAAACAAATGCTCCGGTGCGGATCATTCCGACGTTGGTGTAGTCGAGCGGGTTCCAGCCGATGGCGCTGACAATGAAAGGCGCCAACTGGGGCAAGATCAGCGTGAATTGCAGCAGCATCAGGCTGAAGGCGCGCTGTTGGCGCAGTTTTTCCCAGGTGTAGCCGCGCACAGCGAGAGCCAGTGCCCCCAGCAATGCGATCCCACTTAGCGCGAGCGGGATATACAAATGCAGAGGAATATCACGAACGGTGGTTGCTGCATCGACGGCTGCTT
Organism: uncultured Anaerolineae bacterium; assembly: GCA_937893815.1. Classification (GTDB taxonomy): domain Bacteria; phylum Chloroflexota; class Anaerolineae; order Anaerolineales; family UBA11858; genus NIOZ-UU35. Next base: position 14,178 of record CALCSH010000298.1, read on the forward strand.
CTGCGGTGACGGCTTCCGGCGAGGGAAAATAGGCATTCAGTCCAATGCCGATCGCCATCAACACGACGCTGAGTAACAATAGCCCGAGAAATCGATTTCGATTTTCAGGCAGCTTCCAGCGGGCGCGGCTGATCTGCACAACAAAGAGCAATCCCAAAAAGATGAGGGTTTGCGCCGAATAGATGAATGATGTTTCTTTGGTAGTGTAGTGCAGCACAGTCACCGCGGTGAGCCAGTATGTGTAGCGCGTTTCACCGGTTTCCAGGTAGCGTAAGATCGCCCAAATGGTGATAATACCGAATACTGCCGAGAAAATATCATTGCGCACATAGCGGGCGTAGTAGAGCATAAAGGGCGAAATTAGCATCAGCAGCGCGGCAATCAGTGTCCCGGCGCGACCCAAGTAGCGGCGATAGAACCATAGGAAGGCCATCGTGGCAATGCCAAACAGCGCAGCAGGAATGCGGGCGGTGAAATCGTTGTCGCCAAACATGAAATACGACAAGGCCACAATATGGAACTGGAACGGGCCGTGGGTCATGGGGGTGTGCGCGTAGCCGCTGCCTTGTTCCAATTGCCAGGAATAATAAACATGCGAGTTTTCGTCGTGGCTCATCACACGCGCTTCGAGATCATAAAAACGCGTCACAACTGCCAGAATTAGAATAACGCTGAAGATCAGCGTTTCCCAATTGAGCGTCAGATTGCTGAAAACGGGTTTATCAAGCCAGGTTTTGCCTATGGTTTCTGTTTGCATACATACATACTCCAGTTTTGCCTGGTTGGTTATATTGGTCGCAGCGATAGATTTGACAAGTACGACGGATTGATCAGTCTGATTATTTTTTGAGTTCAGCGATTTCATCTTCGGTAAGATAGCGCCACTGGCGTGTTTTGAGATCCCCCAGGCGCAGTTCTCCAATGCGCACGCGCGTGATGCGCACAATCGGCAAACCGGTCAGGCGGCCCATCTCGCGAATCTGGCGTTTGCGCCCCTCGTGCATAATTACTTTAAGCCAGGCTCCTTTGCCCTTCATCGCGGTGATATGCACTTTGACGGGTTTGGTGCGGTACCCATCTTCCAGCACGATGCCATTGCGCCAGGCAGCGAGCTGTTTTTCGTCGGGTCTGCTGGCAACAAGAATGGTGTATTCTTTTTCGTGCCCGAATTTTGGGTGCGTCAGGCGATTGGCGAGGTTGCCATCGTTGGTGAGCAAAATTAGCCCTTCGCTTTCGATATCGAGGCGACCTAC